>CANPXX010000013.1 GCA_947587085.1 uncultured Clostridia bacterium
ATGGGACCCAATGTGGCGGGCGTGATCGGTTCGGCGCTCGCCGCGGGCATGTTGCTCGCATGCTTCGGCGCATAGGAGAAGGAGAAATCGTATGGCAAAGATCATGATCATGGACACCATCCTGCGCGACGCGCACCAATCGCAGGCGGCGACGCGGATGCGCACGGAACAGATGATTCCCGTGCTCGAACAGCTCGACGAGGTCGGGTATTATTCCCTCGAGGGGTGGGGCGGCGCGACCTTCGATAGCTGTATGCGCTATCTCAACGAGGACCCGTGGGAGCGGCTTCGCACCCTTCGGAAGTATCTCAAAAAGACGCCCATCCAAATGCTGTTGCGCGGACAGAACCTCCTCGGCTACCGCAACTATGCGGACGACCTCGTAGAGAAGGTGGTGGAAAAATCCTTCGAGAACGGCATCGGCGTCATCCGCGTATTCGACGCCCTCAACGACCCGAGGAACATCCGCTCCTCCATGGAGGCGATCAAAAAGTACGGCGGACAGCTCCGCGCGAAGGAGCCCAACCGCGGGATCTGCGAAGCGGCGATCTCCTACACGTCGGGTCCCGTCTATACGCTCGATTATTTCGTCAAGCTTGCCAAGACGTACGAGGACATGGGAGCGGACAATATCTGCATCAAGGATATGGCGAATCTGCTTCTGCCCTTCGACGCCTACGCGCTCGTCACCGAACTCAAACGGGCGCTCCGTCCCGAGACGAAGCTCCATCTGCATACGCACAACACCACGGGCACGGGGGACATGGTCAACCTCATGGCGATCAAGGCGGGCGTGGACATCGTCGATACCGCGCTCTCGCCGCTCGGGAACGGGACGTCGCAACCCGCGACCGAACCGCTCGTCGCCACCTTGAAGGGGACGGAGTACGATACGGGGATCGACCTCGAAAAGCTCATTCCCATCGCGGCGCACTTCCGCAAGGTCGCCGCGGAGCTCGAAAAGGAGGGCTCGCTCAATCCCAAAGTGCGGCAAGTGGACGTGAACACGCTCATCTATCAGGTGCCGGGCGGCATGCTCTCCAATCTCATGAACCAGCTCAAAAAGGCGGGCAAGGAGGAAAAACTCCCCGAAGTGCTCGCCGAAGTCCCCAACGTCCGCCGCGACTGCGGCTATCCGCCGCTCGTCACGCCGAGCTCGCAGATCGTGGGCACGCAGGCGGTGATGAACGTCGTCATGGGCGAACGGTACAAGATGGTCACCAAGGAGACGCGCGATCTCTTCGCGGGCAAGTACGGACAGCTCCCGATGCCCGTGAACGAGGAGGTCGCCGAAAAGGTCTTGAAGGGCGAGAAGCGCATCACATACCGTCCCGCCGACGACCTTGCGCCCGAGTACGACCGTCTGAAAGCGGAAGTGGTGGAGAAGGGCTACTATACGCAGGAGGAGGACGTGCTGTCGTACGCCTCCTTCCCCGAGGTGGCGGAGAACTTCTTCAAGTGGAGAAAGGCAAAAAACGAGGGCGTGGACAGCGATCTCGCAAGATCGGGCGTGTACCCTGTATGAAGTCCCGCAAGGGAGGACTTGTGCGCGCCGTATGAACAGAGAAACGTGTGGACAGACAGCGAGGGACGCCCTCGCTGTTGCGCTGTCATGCGATGGGAGGTAGGGCGATGAAGGTGATCGTGATCGGCGGAGGCGCCTCCGGGCTGATGGCGGCGTATGCCGCCGCAATGCGCGGGCACGAGACGGTCCTTCTCGAAAAGAACGAGAAGCTCGGCAAGAAACTCTACATCACGGGAAAGGGGCGGTGCAACCTCACCAACGACTGTCCGCCCGAAGAATTTCTGCTCCATGTGCTCCGCGGCGGGAAATTCCTCACGGGAGCCGCCTACCGCTTTCCCGCTTCCGAGACTATGCGCTTCATGGAGCGGTATGGATTGACCTTAAAGACGGAGCGCGGGAACCGCGTGTTCCCCGCCTCCGACCATGCGAGCGATGTGACGAAAACGCTCGAGCGCGCGTGCAGAGAGGCGGGCGTCACGATTCGTTTACATACCGAGGTATCGAAGATCGACATCGCGGACGGCGCGGTCTGCGGCGTTACGACGGGAGACGGCGCATTCCCGTGCGAGAGCGTCATCGTGGCGACGGGCGGGCTCTCCTATCCCTCGACGGGCTCGACGGGCGACGGGTACCGCTTCGCCCGCGTGGCGGGGCATTCCGTGACCGAATGCGTGCCCTCGCTCGTCGGGCTGGAAGCGGAGGGGATGGGTGCGGCGCAGGGCGTCTCGCTCAAAAATGTGGCGCTCACCGCTACGCACAGGGGCAAGCGCGTCTCATCAAGAATGGGCGAACTGCTGTTCACGCATTACGGGCTCTCGGGTCCGTTGGCGCTCTCGCTCTCCGCGGAGATCAACCGCCTGCCGCTCCGAGAAGTGGCGGTGGAGCTGGACTTCAAGCCCGCGCTCGACGAGGCGCGGCTCGACGCCCGCCTTGTGCGGGACTTCGCGGAGCGCTCCAACGAGGCGATGAAGAGCGTGATGCGCGGACTTCTCCCCGCGGGTCCCGCGGCGCTCGTCCTGAAAGAGGCGGGGATGGCGGGGGAGAAGCGGGCGAACGCCGTCACGCGGGAGGAGCGCGGGCGCCTCGTATGCGCACTCAAACATTTTCCCGTCCGCATTACGGCGCTTCGCGGATTTACGGAGGCGGTCGTCACCTCGGGAGGGGTGGCGCTCTCCGAGATCGACCCAAAGACGATGAAGAGCCGCCTCGTCCGCGGACTGTCCTTCTGCGGAGAGGTGCTCGACGCCGACGCCTACACGGGCGGGTTCAATCTTCAAATCGCATTTGCGACGGGATTCATTGCGGGCGAAAACGTATAAATTGAATTTTTGCGAAGTACTATGTCACACATAATAACCGAAAAAAAGCCGAATTGGCGAAAAATCGAGAATTGTTTCCAAAAACTTTGACTTTTTCCGCGCATTCGGATATAATATACGGAAAAGAAATTCATTCTTACGGAGAAAATCTATGGTGATCATTCGCGGCGCGACGACGGTGGATGCGGACGACAAAGAGGAGATCAGGCGGTCGGTGCGCGAACTCCTCGAACAGATCGAGAACGTGAACCAATTGAAACGCGATGAGATCGTGAGCATCGTCTTTTCGAGCACCTCCGATATCCATTCCTACTATCCCGCCAAGGCAGCGCGCGAGGCGGGCTTTGCGGGGTGCTCGCTCTTTTCGGCGATGGAACCGGAGATCGAGGGGGGGCTCCCGCTCTGCATCCGCGCGATGCTCTTCGTCGAGAAGAACCTCGTGCCCCGCCACGTCTATCTTCGGGGCGCGAAGGTGTTGCGTAAAGACATCACCTCCATCATCAACGTTGCGATCGACGGTCCCGCGGGGAGCGGCAAATCCACCGTGGCAAAGCGCATCGCGCACGAGATGAACATCCTCTATCTCGATACGGGCGCGATGTACCGCGCATGCGCCTTGAAGGCGCTCGCCGAGGGCGCAGACATCGAGAACGAGACGGCGCTTCAGGATATTTTCCGCACGATGAAGCTGGATATCGCCTATGAGAACGGCGTCCAAAAGACCATTCTCGACGGGCGGGACGTATCGGAGGAGATCCGCCTTCCGCACGTCTCGATGGCGGCTTCCACCGTCTCCAAGCACCCGAGCGTGCGCGTTCACATGGTGGAAAAACAGCGGGAGATCGCGCAGAAGATGTCGTGCGTGCTCGACGGGCGGGATATCGGGACCTTCGTCCTGCCCGACGCCGATTTCAAATTCTTCCTCACCGCGAGCCCCGAGGTGCGCGCAAAGCGCCGGTATGACGAGCTCGTCGCGGGAGGGCACGAGGTGGATTTCGAGGCGCTCAAAGCGGACATCGTCCGCCGCGACGAACAGGATATGAAGCGCGACTTCGCGCCGCTCAAACAGGCGGAGGACGCCATCTTGATCGATACGTCGGACATGACGGTGGACGAGGTGGTGGCGCTCGTCAAGCGCAAGATGCAGGAGAAGATATGATGCCGCAGGAAAGCGAAACGCCGCAGGAGGGGAAGCGCCTCACGCGGGCGGAAAAGAAGGCGCTGAAAAGGGAACGGAAGCGCAAGAAGCGCGCCGACCGCGCGCGCACGGTGAAGCTCTTCCCCGCCAACAAGAAGGGCTATCACATCATGCACTTCATGAATTTCCTGCGCTTTTTGTTCTATCCCGTCCATTTTCTCTTCTATCCCTACCGCCTGCACGGGCATAAGAAGGTGGGCAAGGGCGCCTATATCTATATGGGCAACCACTTCTGCATCTGGGACGTTTTCTATCCCGCCCGCACTACGCGCGAAGGGGTGCATTACCTCGCGAAGCAGTCGGTGATGGAGGCGCCCGTCGTGGGAGCTTGGGCGTGCAAGGTGGGCGCGATCGGCGCCATGCGCGACGGCTCCGACGTGCGCACGCTCATGGAGAGCATGAAGGTGCTTCGGAACGGGGAGAAGATCTCCATGTTCCCCGAGGGAACGCGCAACAAGACGGACGGAGAGCAATTCCTTCCCTTCCGCGGCGGCGCGGCGCTCCTCGCCATCAAGACAAAGACGCCCATCGTTCCCTTCGTCATCTGCAACAAGCCGCGCGTCTGGCATCTTACGCACGTCGTGTTCGGCGAGCCCATCGAGCTGACCGAATATTACGATAAGAAGCTCTCGGCGGAGGAATACGCCGAGGTGGACGAGAAGCTCAAAAACCGTCTCTATGAGATGCGGGCGGAGTTCCGCGCTTCGCGCGCCGCAAAGCGCGGAAAGGAAGAGAAGTGAAGGTCGTCGTCGCCAAAAATTGCGGCTTCTGCCGCGGCGTGCGCCGCGCCGTAGACACCGCGTTCGATATCTCTCCCGAGAACGCCTATGTGCTCGGCGAGCTCATCCACAACGAAGAGGTGAACCGCAGGCTTGCCGCGCGGGGGCTGGGCACGGCGGAGGAGCTCTCCGAGGTCCCCGACGGCGCCACCCTCCTCATCCGCTCGCACGGCGTGGGGAAGGAGGTGTTCGCCGCCTGTGCGGCGCGGGGGATCCGCGTGGTGGATTGCACCTGCGAGTTCGTCCGCCATACGCAGGAGATCGTGGAGCGGAAGAGCGCGGAGGGAAAGACGGTCGTCATCGCGGGGCATCCCGAGCATCCCGAGGTGAAGGGGCTTGCGGGATGGTGCGCGGGGGCGGTGCGCGTCTGCGTTTCGGAGGAGGACGATTTTTCCGATTTGCGCGGAAAAGACGTGGTTTTGGTGTCGCAGACGACCTTTTCCGAGAAAAGATTTTGGAAAATCGCGGAAAATCTTCAAAAAGTCTGCCCCAAAACAGTTGAGATTTTTCCGACAATTTGTTATACTACTGTTCGTAGGCAAAGAGAAGCCGAGGAATTGGCTTCGTCGTGCGATGCCGTCGTGGTCATCGGCGGGTCGCACAGCAGTAATACCAACCGCCTCGGCGAGATCGCGTCGGCGCATTGCAAGCGGGTCGTCCGCGTTGCCTGTGCAGACGATTTCGAATATGAAAAAATAAAAAATTTTGAAAGGGTCGGCGTGATAGCGGGAGCGAGCACTCCCGATTGGCTTACCCAGGAGGTTCTTTTCAAGATGGTGGAAAACAACGCGGAAGTACAGGAGACCGAGAACACCGCTCCCAAGGCGGAAGAGGTCGTTGCGGAGACCGCTCCCGTTGCGGAAACGCAGCCCGAGACGGCTCCCGAAGAGACGGTCGCAGTGCCCGAGACGGCTCCCGAAGAAGCTGTCGCAACGCCCGAAGCGCCCGAGGCGGCTGCCGAAGAGGCTCCCGCTCCCGTAGCGGAGGAAGCGCCCGTATCGGCGATGGCGAAGATCATGGAAGACATCGATCGGGAAGAGCGTTACAGAAAGGGGCAGATCATCAAGGTCCGAATCGTTTCCGCGACCGATGAAGAAGTCTTTGTCTCCGGTTCCGGCAAGCTCGAGATCAAGATTCCCAAGTCCGAGCTCGATTGCGCGGAATACAGCCGCGAAGCCTATGAGGAGAGGGCGAAGCAGGGCGACGAGATCGAAGTGATGGTGGTCTCCGTCAATCC
The DNA here is from genome assembly GCA_947587085.1 of uncultured Clostridia bacterium. Taxonomy (GTDB): domain Bacteria; phylum Bacillota; class Clostridia; order Christensenellales; family Borkfalkiaceae; genus Gallimonas. The sequence goes on from CANPXX010000013.1 coordinate 6,059, forward strand.
CACGCAGCTCTCCGAAAAGATGGTGAAGAAGCTCAAAGAGGAAGAGGCGCTTCTCAAAGACATCGAAGAGGGCAAGGAGTTCTCCGTGGTATGCACGGGAACGAACAAGGGCGGGCTCACCGCAGAGCTCGGCACTTATCCCGTCTTTATCCCCCGCCGCGAGATCCGCATCGGGTATGTGGCGGATATCGAAAAGTACAAGGGCAGAACGCTCCGTCTGAAACTCATCGAGATCCGTAAGGAGCGTAGGAAGGAGATCATCGCCTCCCAGCGCGTCGTGCTCGAAGCGGAGCGCGCAGAGCGCGAAGCCGCGAAGGCGGAGAAGGAAGAGAACTTCTTCTCCTCCATCCAGGTCGGCGACGTGGTGGAGGGCAAGGTCGAGAGGACGACCGCGTTCGGCGCCTTCGTCTCGGTGAACGGCTTTGACTGCCTCGCCCACATCTCCGATTTGAGCTGGACGGGCGTGAAGGAGGTCTCCGACGTGCTCGAGATCGGCAAGCGCTATCCCTTCAAAGTGCTGAAAATCGACCGCGAGGGCAAGAAGGTCTCCATCGGCTATAAACAGCTTCAACCCCAGCCTTGGGATCTCGCCGCCGAGAAGTATGCGGAGGGCGACATCGTCCACGGCAAGGTCGTGAGAATCGTGCCGTTCGGCGCCTTCGTCGAATTGGAACGCGGTATCGACGGGTTGGTGCACGTCTCCCAGATCTCGCACGAATGGTTGGAGAACCCCACGAGCGTGCTCACCATCGGGGAAGAAGTGGACGCGAAGATCTTGGCGTTCAATCCCGCGGAGCATAAGATCACGCTCTCCATCAAGGCGCTCCAGCCCCGTCCCGAATACGAGCCCCGTCCCGAGCGCGAAGAGGGCGCGAGACCGCAACGGTCGAGAAAGGGCAATCGCAGGAACGCCGTCTCCTATGAGGAAGAGGACGAGTACCGCGAATGGAAGGAAGGCGGCTACGGCGGCGCCTCCATCTCCGAACTGCTCGGCTCCGACAACGAGGAAAAGTAAACGGACATACGAAGATCCCCTCTCACGGACGAGAGGGGATTTTTTTGCGAAAAATTTGCGCCGACCGCTTGAAAGCGGCGCGTTTCGGGTATAAAGAGAGAGAAGGAAAATCGGAGGATACATAGGTATGGAAAAACAGGGCAACATCCGCATTTCGAGCGAGAACATGATGCCGATCATCAAGAAGTGGCTGTATTCGGAGAAGGACATCTTTCTCCGCGAGATCGTGGCGAATGCGTGCGACGCCATCACGAAGCTTGAAAAGTTGGTTTCGCTCGGCGAGGCGCAGAGCGGAGAGAAGTACCGCATCACCGTCACGACGGACGAGAAGGCGGGCACGCTCACCGTGGAGGACAACGGCATCGGCATGACGGAAGAGGAGGTCGAAAAGTACATCACGCAGATCGCCTTCTCGGGCGCGGCGGACTTCCTCGAAAAATACGAGAAGGCGGGCGGCGACGGAATCATCGGGCACTTCGGGCTCGGATTTTATTCGGCGTATATGGTGTCCGACGACATCGAGATCTTTACGAAGTCGTACCGCGAGGGCTCGGCGGGCGTGCATTGGAGATCGGACGGGGAGAGCACCTATACCATCGGCGATTGCGAAAAGGAGGGGCGCGGCACGCGCATCGTCATGCACATCGCCGAAGAGGAGAAGGAGTTCTTGCGGGAGAGCGAGATTCGCAGATTGCTCCGCAAGTACTGCTCGTATATGCCCTATGAGATCTTCCTCGATCCCAAGGGCGACGACGACAAGCCTGTGAATACGCCGCTCCCTCTGTATGCGAAACAGCCCAAGGACTGCACGGAGGAAGAATACAAGACGTTCTACCGCGAGACCTTTTCCGACTACAATGAGCCGCTCTTCTGGATCCATCTCAATATGGAGTATCCCTTCCGCGTGAAGGGCATCCTGTATTTCCCCAAGGTCCGTAAGCAGGTGGAGCTGGAGCGCGGGCAGGTCAAACTGTACTGCAATCAGGTGTTCATCGCCGACAATATCAAGGAAGTCATCCCCGAGTTCTTGATGTTGCTCAACGGCGTCATCGATTGCCCCGACATCCCGCTCAACGTCTCGCGTTCCTTCCTGCAAAACGACAAGCAAGTCCAAAAGATCGCCAAGCACATCACCAAGAAGGTCGCCGACAGGCTGTGCGAGCTCTTCCGCACCGACCGCAAAAAGTACGAGAGCTGTTGGGAGGACCTCTCCACGTTCGTCAAGTTCGGGTGCATCAAGGACGACGATTTCTACCAGAAGGTCAAAGACATCATCATCTATAAGAACATCTCGGGCGAGTACCGTCCGCTGAGCGAGTACTTCGGCGAAGAGGTGAGCGACGAGGCGGCGAAGGAGGGGAAGGAGCCGCAGGCGGCGTACTACGTCTCCGACGAGAACAAACAGGCGGAATATATCCGCATGTTCAAGGACGCCGGGCTGGACGCCATCGTGTGCGATACCTATATCGACCCGCATTTCATCAGCTATGTGGAATACAAGAATCCCAAGCGCGTGCGCTTTTTGCGCATCGACGCGGACGTCGCGGGAGCGCTCAGGGAGAACGACGGCGAGGACAAGGAGATCGAGGAGATCTTCACCGAGGCGCTTAAAGAGAGCGGCGCAAAGGTCAAGACGGAAAAACTCAAAGACGTCGGCGTGCCCGCCGTCGTGAACGTCTCCGAATTCATGCGCAGGATGTCCGAGATGAACCAATTCTATAAGCTCGGCGATACGCCCGCCGAACTCACCCTCGTGGTCAACACGGCGAATCCCGCCGTCTGCGCTCTGAAAAACGCCGAGGGGGAGACCCGCACGCTTGCCGCCAAGCAACTGTATCTGCTCGCCCTCATGAGCTACCGCGCGCTCACGCCCGAAGAGCTCCGCGACTTCACGCAGACGAACACACTTTTTATCGAAAAATATTTAGAAAAATAGGAAATTTTTTCCGAAATTGGTATTGACAACGCGCATCATCGCTGATATAATAAACAGTAGCGCGAAGAAATCGGGATATGAAAGCAAGTGCGCGCCCGACGGAGCGCATAGGAGGTAATATTGTGAACGGAACTGTGAAATGGTTCAATGACGGAAAGGGGTACGGCTTTATTTCCAATGACGCGGGCGGCGACGATATTTTCGTGCACTTCTCCGCGATTCAGACGGAAGGGTTCCGCACGTTGAAGGAAGGGCAGAAGGTCACGTTTGAGACGGAGCCCGATCCCAAAGACAGCGGGAAGCTCCGTGCCGTGAACGTCGTCCCCGTCTCCTGAGCGAGAAAAACGGCAACAACGAAAGGAGATAAGCGGTTTGGCAGTCAGCCAAGCCGTTTATTTTTGTAAAAAATGTGCGTAAAACGCTTGACAGAAATCCGAAGTCGTATTATAATTGAAATACGAAATAGGATTTCAGAGGGACGATATGAATGAACGCATCTTTTTTTACAGGCTCGGAAAGCTCGTATATCAAATCGACGGCGTATATGAGGGGTACGGAAAGAACTGCAAGCTCGGCTCCCCCAATCTTCTTTGGATCTTGTACGCCTTAAACGACGGGGAGCGGCACAGCCAAAAACAGATCTGCGAGGATTGGGACATTCCGCGGAGCACGGCGAATACCATCATTAAGGATCTGGAGAACAAAAACTATATCGCGCTCTCTCAGATCAAGGGGGAGCGGCGGGAACTTTTGGTATCGTTGACCGAAAGCGGCAAGGAATATGCGGACAGCATTCTCTCCGACCTCTATAAACGGGAAAGGGAAATCTATTCGGAGATAGAAGCCCCCGAAGAGCTTCTCGATGTTTTGCAAAATTTGGCGGCGAAAATGCAACGTATCGCCGCAAAAGGAGAATAGAGATGAGCAAGAAAAGTTTGGTAGCGTATTTTTCGGCGAGCGGCGTGACGAAGAGGGCAGCGAGTCTCCTCGCAAAGGCGGCGAACGCCGACCTCTTTGAGATTCAGCCCAAGGAGCCGTACACGAGAGCCGACCTCGATTGGACGAACAAAAGGAGCCGTTCTTCTTTAGAGATGACAGGCTTCGCCTCCCGCCCCGAGATCAAAAATCGCGTCGAAAATCTTTCGGATTACGACGTCGTATTCCTCGGCTTCCCCATTTGGTGGTACACCGCGCCCACCATCATCAAGACCTTCCTCGAAGCGCATGACTTTTCGGGAAAAGAGATCGTGCTCTTTGCGACGAGCGGCGGGAGCGGGCTCGGAAGAACGGAGAGCGCGCTCGCGCCCTGCGCCCCGAATGCCGTCTTTAAGGGCGGGAAACTGTTGAACGGCGCAAGCGAAGCCTCGCTCAAATCTTGGGTGGAGAGCTTAAAGGGATGAAGATCGTCGTACTCGCAGGCAGTCCGCAAAAGCACGGCTCATCCAATCTGCTCGCCGAGCAGTTTGTGAGAGGTGCAAAAGAAGCGGGAAACGAGGTCTCCGTCATCGACGCGGCGCATTGTAACGTCAAGCCCTGCACGGGCTGCGTCCGCTGTGGATACGGCGGTCCGTGCTCGCAAAAGGACGATATGGGTTCGGAAAACGGCGCAATGCGCGGAATCAAAGCGGAGCTTCTCGGCGCGGATATGCTCGTGTTCGTCACGCCGCTCTACTACTATGGAATGTCCGCACAGCTCAAAACGGTCATCGACCGCTTCTGCGCGTTCAATGGGGACATTCAAAGAAAGCACATGAAGTCGGCGCTCATTTCCGTCGCGTGGAACGCGGACAGCTGGACGTTTGATGCGCTCGCGGCGCACTATCAAACGCTCGTGCGGTATCTGAATTTCAAAGACGCGGGAATGATTCTCGGCAAGGGTTGCGGAACGCCCGACATGACGGCTCGCTCCCGCTACATGGCGGAAGCGTACGCGCTCGGCAAGAGCCTGCGGGGGTGAAGGATGGCATTGACGGTCAACATCTATTATACGGGAGAAAACGGCAATGCACGGAAGTTTGCGGAGGAAATGAAGGCGAGCGGGCTTGTGGAGCGCATCCGCGCCGAAGAGGGCAATCTGCGCTATGAGTATTTTCTGCCGATGGACGATTCCGAGACAGTCCTTCTCATCGACGCTTGGGAAAGCGAAGAAGCGCTCGACTTCCACCATAGAAGTCCGATGATGGAGGGGATCGCCGCCCTCCGCGAGAAGTACCGCCTCAAAATGCGTGTGCAGAAATTCACGGAGGCGAAATAGAATGGCGATCGATTTTCATGCGCATATCATCACCCACGAATACAAATGATGACTTTATGGCGGAACTCAGCAGAGACAATGCGCTCGTCATCATCCCCCCAGAGCGTGCCGCAGAGTATCCGAAAACGCCCATCACGGGAACGGTCGCCGCGATCTTCGAGTACCCGACCGACACGACGCGGGCTGTCCCCAATATGATGGCACACAAAGTCATGACGCGCTTTCCTTCTATCCGCTTCGTCGTTCCGCACACGGGCTCCTTTCTTCCCTATATGTTGCAACGGTTTACGGGCGTCTCGGGCATTCTCGCCTCTATGGGCATGATGGAAAAGATAGACGTACTCCGCAAAATCTACGGAGAAAACGAAAAAAATTGTCTTGGAAACTAAGGAGCAGATCATGAAGAAAAGGTTTGTATTCATTTTGACGGCGATTCTGCTGTGCCTTGCCTTTGCTCTCTCCGCTTGCGGGGAAACGGGCGGGAAGAATCGCGACCATGACGACGGCACATATTACACCGTGACGTTCGACAGCCAAGGCGGGAGCGCGGTGGAAAGCCAGCGTGTTCTCGCGGGCAATCCCGCCGCCGCGCCGACATCGCCCACGAGAGAAAATTTTGACTTCGGCGGTTGGTTCCGTTCGGCGAGCGGCGACGTGCAATGGGACTTTTCCACCGACCGCGTGGACAGCGATCTCACCCTCTACGCCCGTTGGACGGAAGTACAAGAGCCGCTCCCGCCTTCGGACACGCTCACATATGAACGCGACGCGGCGGGGGAGGGCTATCTCGTCACGGGAGATAGCGGACAGGCGGCGAGCATCGTCATTCCCGACGAATACGAGGGAGAGCCCGTCGTCGGCATTGCAGACAGCGCATTCGCCTACTCCAAACACACCTCGGACATTCTCTCGGTGACCATCCCAGACAGCGTCACTAAGATCGGCAAGAATGCCTTCTACAATCAAGACGCGCTCGTATCGGTGAAGATCGGCGAGGACAGCAAGCTCCAAACAATCGGCAACAACGCCTTTTCGGGCAACAGTTCGCTTCGTTCCATCTATCTGCCGACAGGGCTTTCGGAGCTTGGCGACAGCGTGTTCAATAACTGCGGCGCGCTTGACGCCATTACGGTAGCGGCGGGAAATACCCGCTATTCGGGCGCGGGGGATTGCCTCATCGAACTTGCGACGGGAACCCTCCTTCGCGGGAGCAACAAAAGCGTCATTCCCGAAACGGTGAAAACGATAGGCGTGGCGGCGTTCCGCAGGGCGCAGATGACGACGCTCGCCATTCCGACGACCGTCACTTCCATTGAAAAATACGCGATCTCCGACAGCGCGATCGCAAAAATTGTCTATGAAGGCACGTCTGCGGAGTGGGATGCGCTCATGGCGGCGTCGTCCAAATATTGGAACATGGGCAACAAAGAGGTGGAGGTCGTCTGCTCGGACACACAGACAAGTCATATCCTCGTCGCCTACTTCTCGGCAACGGGGACGACGAAGGGCGTTGCGGAGAAGATCGCAACCGCCGCGAACGGAACGCTCTATGAGATCGTGCCCGCGGTTCCCTATACCGCCGCCGACCTCAATTACAGTACCGACTGCCGCGCGAATACCGAGCAGAATACCGCCTCCGCCCGCCCTGCGATCGATGGAAGGGTAGAGGACATGTCGGAATACGACGTCGTCTTTCTCGGCTATCCCATTTGGTGGGGCAAGGCGCCCAAGATCATCTATACCTTCCTCGAAAGTTATGAATTCGCGGGCAAGACCATCGTACCGTTCTGCACGTCGGGGAGCAGTCCCATCAGCGGAAGTTTAGCCGACATCCGAGCCCTTGCAAACGACGCGGCATGGCTTGCGGGCGAGCGGTTTGCGGGCAACGCGGCGCAGAGCGCCATTCAAACTTGGCTGGACGGTTTGGAGTTCTGAGAAGGGCGCCAAGGAGAAGAAAGATAAAACAGCGAGGGAATTTCCTCGCTGTTTTAAGTTCAACGGTATGGAATGCGCCCGACTGCGCATGGATATTCTGCGGCGCGATTCGCCCGCGGAAAGAGGGCGGGTGAATGGCAGAAGATCCCTCCTCCGATAAGGCGGGCGGCTCGTCGCGCAAGGCAAAGTAGCAGGGCAGAATTGCCTGACAGATCGCCTCCCGCGTCTCGGAATTGAGCGGATGGGCGATGTCTTTGTATCCGCCCTCATTGGTCTTGCGGCTCGGCATGGCGACAAGGTACTGTCCGTCCCGCTCAAAGATCTTGATGTCGTGGACGACGAAGCAGTCGTCGATCGTGAAGGAGGCAACGGCGCGAAGGGCACCGTCGCTGTGTCGCACAAGGCGTACGCGTACATCTCCGATTTTCATGAGAACATCCTCCCAGTAGATTTCTCGTTCATTATAGTATCATACTTTTTATTGAATTACAATAATTTTAATGCAAAAATTTGCATGAAACCGTAAAATTTAACACATTTTTCACAAATGGCGCATAAAATATGGTATGTTTTCCGAAGCATTCGTCCATCGTCCGCCCTGCTACTTCATCGGAATCGGCGGCGTGAGCATGAGCGCGCTCGCCATGCTTCTGCACATGCGGGGCGTCCCCGTGCGCGGAAGCGACGCACAGGAGGGGGAATATACCGCTCGGCTCCGTGCCGCGGGGATACCCGTCCATATCGGTGCGGACGAGGAGATCTCGGAGGACGTCGTCGTATTCACGGGAGCGATTCATGAGGGACATCCTCAGCTCGCCGCGGCGATACAGGCGGGGAAACGTCTCGTAACGCGCGCGGAATTGCTCGGGAGACTCGCGGAGGAATATCCGCACGTGCTCTCCGTTGCCGGGTGCCACGGCAAGACGACCGCGACCTGCATGCTTTCGCATATCTATGCGGAGAGCGGAAAGCCGTTTGCATGCCACATCGGCGGCGACGATCTCCTGCTCGGGAACTGCGTTTCGCGGGGAGGGGAGACTTTCGTCACCGAGGCATGCGAATTCCAGCGCAGCTTTCTGACTCTGCGGAGCGAGGTCGCCGTCGTGCTCAATTGCGACCGCGACCATACCGATTGTTATCGCGACGAGGAGGAACTCCTCGCCGCGTATTCCGCTTTTGCGGGAAATGCAAAGCGCGTTGCGGTGAACGCCGACGACGCGCGCGCCGTCCTCCTCCCGCACGCCGTGCGGTTCGGCTTGCGGTCGGGCGAGGTTCGGGCGGTCGATGTGCGTTCCGAGGGGGAGCGCTACCGCTTCACCGTGACGGAGAACGGAAAGGTCACGGCGGGCGTACGGCTCAACGTCGTCGGAAGGGTGCATATTTATAACGCGCTCGCGGCATATACCGCCGCGCGCCTTGCAGGGCTTTCCCCCGCGGAGATCTGCCGCGGGCTCGAAGCCTTCTGCGGCGTCAAGAGGCGGTTCGAGCGGGTGGGGACCTTCCATGGCGTCCCCGTCGTCTGCGATTACGCCCATCATCCGCAGGAGATCGCCGCCTCCTTCGAAACGGCGGAACGGCTGTGCCGCGGGACGGTCCGCCTCGTATTCCAGCCACATACGTACACGCGCACGCGCGACCTCATGAAAGAGTTCGTCGCCGTCTTGCGCCGTGCGGAAAACCCCGTCATTTATCGGACCTTTGCGGCGCGCGAGGACTTCGACTTCGCGGGGAGCGCCGTTGCGCTCGTCTCGCGGGTGCCCGAGGCGCGGTATGTGCAATCCCCCGATCAGCTCCGCGATCGGCTCCTGAGCGACGTGCGGGAGGGGGACCTCATTCTCGCGCTCGGTGCGGGGGATATCTATGAGACCATGCGGTCGCTTCTCGACCGCCCTTAGCCGTTGTCGGCGCCATCTTTATGCGGAAATGCGATTTTTTTCACAAATTATACAAAATTGATTCCTTCATTTGCTTGACGGTTGCCTTTCGGCGGGATATAATATAAGGAAATCATATCGGATCGGAGGTAATCGTATGGCAAAGAAGATTTACGATCCCGCGACGCAAACTGCGCGCATCTTCCACGAAGCGGATTGCGATCTCGGCTATCTCAAAAATAAGACGGTCGCGATCATCGGCTACGGCAGTCAGGGGCACGCGCATGCGCTCAACCTCAAAGACAGCGGAATAAAGGTCGTCGTAGGATTGCGCGAAGGGGGGAGGAGCTATCCGCTCGCCAAGCAGGCGGGCTTCGAAGTCCTCTCGGTGGCGGACGCGGTGAAGAAGGCGGACGTCGTCATGATGCTCACCCCGGACGAACGCATGGCGGACATCTACCGCGAGAGCGTGGCGCCCCATCTCAAAGCGGGCAAATATCTCGCCTTTGCGCACGGGTTCAATATCCATTACAAACAGATCGTCCCTCCCGCGGACGTGAACGTATTCATGATCGCGCCCAAGGGCCCCGGGCATACCGTCCGCAGTGAATATCTCGAAGGGCACGGCGTGCCCGACCTCGTGGCGGTCCATCAGGACCCCTCTGGCGACACGCTGGAAGTCGCCTTGGCGTATGCGCTCGGCATCGGCGGCGCCCGCGCGGGCGTGCTCGAAACGACCTTCCGCGCCGAAACGGAGACCGACCTGTTCGGCGAACAAGCCGTCCTCTGCGGCGGCGTGACGGCGCTCATGAAGGCGGGCTATGAGACGTTGGTGGAGGCGGGATACGATCCCCGCAACGCCTATTTCGAATGTATCCACGAGATGAAGCTCATCGTGGACCTCATTTACAGCGGCGGCTTCGGCAAGATGCGTTACTCCGTTTCGGATACCGCAGAATTCGGCGATTACGAGACGGGCAAGCGCCTCATCACCGAGGACACCAAGAAGGAGATGAAGAAGGTGCTCGAAGAGATACAGGACGGGACCTTCGCCTCCAAATGGATCGCCGAAAACAAGAGCGGCGGAAGGGCGCACTTCAACGCCTGCCGCGAACGCGAGGCGGCGCACCCGCTCGAGACGGTGGGGGCGGAGCTCAGAAAACTGTATTCGTGGAACAAAGAAGATAAATACAGCGAGATCAAGTGAGGACCTGCCGCTCCTTCGGGAGCGGCACATTTTTTCTTCGCGCGGGAGGGGGACCGCGCGAAATTTTTTTTCTTTTTCGGAGGAAAAAATTAAAATTTGGTATTGAAAGATGGAGGGAAATATAGTATAATAGGATACGGCAAGATGCGGGGGTCCGTATCCTTGCACGATAAGGGGATCGCCGCGTGCGAAAGGAGCAGGAATGGGCAACGACAACGGGATACAGCGCGAAACGGATTTTCCGCTCTACCTGTATCATCAAGGGAAAAACGACAGAATCTATGAGATATACGGCGCGCACCGCGAAGTGCAAGACGGAGCGGAAGGGTACGTCTTTCGCGTATGGGCTCCGCATGCGAGGAGCGTCTCCGTCGTCGGCGATTTCAACGGCTGGAACGCGGATGCCCACGTGATGCACCGCATGGTGGACAACGAGAGCTTCGAGCTCTTCATCCCGGGGCTGAAACAGTACGATATCTATAAGTATTCCATCGTAACGCACGACGGGCGCCGCATCATGAAGGCGGACCCCGTCGGTTTTCATACCGAGACGCCGCCCGCGACCGCCTCGAAGCTGTACGACCTCGAAAATTACGCATGGTCGGACGGCGAATATTTCGAGACTTTGAAGGAGAAGAATATCTTTGCTTCTCCCATGAATATCTATGAAGTCAACCTGCTTTCTTGGCGCCGCCATGCGGACGGGAATTTCCTGTCCTATCGCGACCTCGCGTCCGAGCTCGTCGCGTACGTCAAGGAGATGGGCTATACGCACGTCGAATTCATGCCCGTAACGGAGTATCCGTATGACGGGTCGTGGGGGTATCAGGTATCGGGATATTTCGCGACGACTTCCCGTCTCGGCACCCCGAAGGATTTCATGTATCTTGTGGACAGCTTCCACAGGGCGGGCATCGGCGTCATCGTCGATTGGGTCCCCGCGCATTTCCCCAAGGACGCGCACGGGCTGTACGAATTCGACGGACAGCCACTCTATGAGAGCAGCCAGTGGGACAGGATGGAGCACAAGAGCTGGGGGACCCGCCGCTTCGACTACGGCAGGAACGAAGTCCTCTCCTTCCTCATCTCGGGCGCGTGCTTCTTCTTCGATAAATTCCATGTGGACGGACTGCGCGTGGACGCGGTCGCCTCCATGCTCTATCTCGATTACGACAAGCGCCCCGGCGAATGGGTGCCCAACATCTATGGCGAGAACAAGAATCTCGAGGCGATTGCCTTCCTCCGCAAGCTTAACGAGGCGGTGTTCCTCCGCTTCCCGTATGCGCTCATGATCGCGGAGGAGAGCACGGCGTGGGGGCTCGTCACCAAACCCGGTTCGGTGGGGGGGCTCGGTTTCAACTTCAAGTGGAACATGGGTTGGATGAACGATATGCTCTCCTACATCTCGCTCGATCCGTTCTTCCGCATGAACAATCACAACAAGCTCACCTTCTCCATGATGTATGCGTTTTCGGAGAACTATGTGCTTCCCATCTCGCACGACGAGGTGGTGCACGGGAAATGTTCGCTCATCAACAAGATGCCCGGCGCCTATGAGGAGAAATTCGCGGGCGTCCGCGCCTTCCTCGGCTATATGATGGCGCATCCCGGGAAGAAGCTCAACTTCATGGGATACGAATTCGGGCAATTCAAGGAATGGGACTACCACGAGGGGTTGGAATTTTTCCTGCGCGATACCTATGAATTGCACGGCAAGCTCGCCGTGATGGTGCGCGAACTCAACGAATTTTACAGGATGAACGCGCCGCTCTATGAGGTGGAGGATTCGTGGGACGGGTTCGAATGGCTCGCGCCCGACGACGCCGACAGGAACATCGTCTCCTTCATCCGTCGGGACAGGGCGGGAAACGAGATCATCGCGCTGTGCAGTTTCTCGGGTTCGGATGCGGCGGACTATCTCCTCGGCGTGAACGCGAAGGGGAAATACAAGATCGTGTTCTGCACCGACGATAAAAAGTACGGCGGGAACGGCAAGGTGACCAAAAAGTCGGTCGCGGCGGTCAAGCGCCCGAGCCACGGCAAGCAGTATTCCATCCCGCTCGACGTGCCCAAACTTTCCTGTATGTACCTCGTGCGGGTGGCGGAGACGGCTCCCGCAAAGGGAAAGAAAAAATCCAAAGTATAAAATCTGCAAATCAATAGGGGGTTCTGACCATTATGTTGAGGAAAAAAGAATGCGTGGCAATGCTGCTCGCAGGCGGACAGGGTTCGAGACTGTACGCGCTCACGAACAACATTGCGAAACCCGCGGTTGCCTTCGGCGCGAAGTATCGGATCATCGATTTCCCGCTCTCCAACTGCATCAACTCCGGAATAGACACGGTGGGTGTGCTCACCCAATACGAGCCGTTGGAGCTGAACGAATACATCGGGAACGGACAGCCGTGGGATCTCGACCGCGCCTTCGGCGGCGTCCATATCCTCTCGCCCTATCAGGCGAAGAAGAAGCAGTCGTGGTTCGAGGGGACGGCGAACGCCATCTACCAGAACATGCACTTCATGCAGAAGTACAATCCCGACTACATCCTCATCCTCTCGGGCGATCACATCTATAAGATGAACTATGCGGAGATGCTCCGCGCGCACAAGGAGACGGGGGCGGATTGCACGATCGCCGCCATCGAAGTGCCCCTCAAAGAGGCGTCGCGCTTCGGCATCCTCAACACCAACCCGGACGGCTCCATCTACCAATTCGAGGAGAAACCCAAACAGCCCAAGAGCAACCTCGCCTCGATGGGCATCTACATCTTCACTGCGGAGAAGCTCTTCAAATATCTCGAACAGGACGACGCCAACCCCGACTCCTCCAAGGATTTCGGGAAGGACGTTTTGCCCGCCATGCTGAACGCGGGCGAAAAGATGTTCTCCTACCGCTTCCGCGGCTATTGGAAGGACGTGGGGACCATCTCGTCCCTGTGGGAATCCAATATGGACCTCCTCGGGAGCGACCCCAATTTCGACGTCTCGGACGGGGATTGGAAGATCCATTCGCGCAACCCGCTCGCGCCGCCCGAATACATCGGCTCCGCCGCCGACGTGGAAAATTCCATGATCGCGCTCGGGTGCGAGATCGAGGGGACCGTGAAGAACTCCGTGCTCGCCTCCAATGTGGTGGTGGAGGAGGGCGCCGTCGTGCGCGACGCCGTCGTGATGTCGGGTTGCGTCATCAAGACGGGCGCCGTGGTGGAATACTCCATTCTCGATGAAAACGTGGTGGTGGAGGGCGGCGCCTCGGTCGGCGAGAGCAAGGACGCGGGCGCGGGCATCGCCGTGCTCGGCAGAAATATCACCATTGCCGCCGGGGCAAAGGTCAAGGGCGGCGCCATTCTCGATAAGGACTACAGGGGGGAATAAGAAGATGGCACATTCAACGGTCGGCGTGATCTTTTCCAATATTCACGATGAAAACATTCCCGAGCTCTCTCGGCACCGCACGATGGCTTCCGTGCCCTTCGGCGGAAGATACCGCCTCATCGATTTCGCGCTCTCCAATATGGTGAACTCCGGAATCACGACGGTCGGCATCGTCACGAAAAACAACTACCAGTCGCTCATCGACCATCTCGGGAGCGGCAAGGAGTGGGATCTCGCGCGCAAGGACGGCGGCATCATTCTCCTCCCGCCCTATTCCGACGACACCGATAAGCCGTACACGACCCGCCTCGAAGCGCTCATGGGCATCACGGGCTTCCTCACGCACAGGAGCGAGGACTACGTTGTGATCTCCGACTGCGACGGCATCGCGCATATGGACCTCTCGGACATCGTGCGCTACCACGAGGAGAACCATGCGGACATCACCATGGTATACCATGAAGAGACGGAGCCCTGCGAGAGCAGTTACTTTATCACTCTGCAACCCGATGAGACGGGGCGCATCACGGGGCTCAAGATCAATCCCACCAATTTGAAGCGGGGCAAGAAGTACAACCTGTATGTGAACGTGATGGTGATGAGCCGCGAGTTCCTCATCAATACCATCCAGAGTGCCGTCACGCGCGGTTTTTCCAGCTTCGGGCGGGACATCCTCACCAAGAACGTGGATACGCTCAAAATTTACGGCTACGCGTTCCGCGGTTACTATGCGGGCGTCAATTCGATGGAGGATTACTATGCGCACAGCATGGAGCTCCTCCGCCGCGACGTGCGCGACGAGCTCTTCGGCAACCGCGATATCTACACCAAGGTCCGCGACAGCGCGCCCTCCAAGTATCTCGACGGGGCGTACGTGAGGAATTCTCTCATCTCGGACGGCTGCGTGATCGAGGGGACGGTGGAAAACTGCATTCTCTTCCGCGGCGTCAAGGTCGGAAAGGGGAGCGTCGTGAAGAACTCTATCATCATGCAGGATTCCGTGATCGGGGACAGCGTCAACCTCGATTGCGTGATCACCGATAAAAACGTGGTCGTGCGCGACCGCAGGACTCTTGCGGGATGTGCGGAGCTTCCGTACTTCATCTCCAAGGGCAGAATGCTGTAAAGAGGGGATAGCGCGCGAATAGCGCACCATGATAAGGGGAAACATGAAGGAGGTAACTATGAGCACAACAAAGAAAGCGGTTACGCCCGCACCGAAGCAGAGAAACGGCAAAAAGGCGGACGCGGCAGTTCCCGCCGCTCCCGTCCCCGCGGAGAAGGCGGAGGGGGCAGTGCAGAAGGTCCCCGCCGTGGAGACCGTCCCTCCCGTCGAACCCGTCCATGAGGCGGGCGCGGAGATCGCGGTCGAGGCGAAGAAGAAGATTCTCTTCGTTGCGTCCGAGGCGGCGCCCTTCATCGCGACGGGCGGACTCGCCGAGGTCATCGGCTCGCTGTCCAAGGCGATCGCCGCCGACGACAGGTACGATGTGCGCGTGATCATTCCGCTCTATCAGGACATCAAGAAGGAGTATCGGAAAGAATTCCGCTTCATCGGCAACTTTTTTGTTCCGCTCAGTTGGAGAAACCAATATTGCGGCATCTTCGAATATGTCGCAAACAACGTGACCTTCTATTTCGTGGACAACGAGTACTATTTCAAGCGTCCCGGATGCTATGGCTATTACGACGACGGCGAGCGTTTCGCCTTCTTCTGCCGCAGCGTCATGGAGGTCCTTTCCTTCCTCAACTTCTATCCGGACGTCCTGCATTGCCACGATTGGCAGGCAGCGCTCGCCGCGCTCTACCTCAAAACCATCTATTGCTTCCGCCCGGAATATCAGTTCATCCGCGCGGTATTCACCATCCACAATATCGAATATCAGGGCAAATATTCCCTCGATATCCTCGAGGACCTGTTCGGCATCTCATACCGCTTCCAATACCTCGTGGAGTACGACCACTGCATCAACCTCATGAAGGGCGCGATCGAGTGCTGCGAGCGGTTCTCGACGGTCTCGCCGACCTATGCGGGGGAGATCAAAGATCCGTACTATGCGCATGGTTTGGACGCCATCGTGCGGCGCAACGAGTTCAAGCTGTGCGGGATTCTCAACGGCATCGATACCGACTATTACGATCCCGCGACGGACAAGGCGCTCTTCGCCAATTACAGCGCGGAGCACCCCGAGAACAAGGCGGTCTGCAAGGAAGAGCTCCAAAAGATGCTCAATCTTCCCGTGAAGCCCAACACGCCCGTCATCGCCATGATCTCCCGCCTCGTCGCCCACAAGGGGCTCGACCTCGTGAAGGAAGTCATCGAGCAAGCGCTTCGGCAGGACGTCCAATTCGTCCTTCTCGGCACGGGGGATTCCACCTATGAGAACTATTTTTCCGACCTCGCCCGCAGATATCAGGGGAAGGTGGTCTCGGTGATCTCCTTCAATTCCGATCTCTCGCGCAAGATCTATTCGGGCGCCGATCTCTTCCTCATGCCTTCCAAGAGCGAACCGTGCGGGCTCTCGCAGATGATCGCGTCCCGTTACGGCACGGTGGCGCTCGTCCGCGAGACGGGCGGTCTCCGCGACAGCATCACGCCGTACGGCGCGGGCGGGAACGGATTCACATTCAGCAATTATAACGCTTATGATATGTTGTACGTCATCAACGAAGCGCTCACCGTCTACCGCCAGAAAGAGGAGTGGGCAGACCTCGTGAAGAAGGCGATGGAGTCCGACTTCACATGGTCTACATCGGCAAAGGCATACGAGGGGCTCTACCTCGATATGTTGAAATAAAACACAATTATCGGAGAAAACACATTTATGGCTAACTTGACCGAGCAGGAAGCGCAACGCCTGATCGCGGGGAAACTTACGCGCTATTTCGGCGTATTGCCCGCGGAGGCAACGCGCGAACAGGTGTACAAGGCTGTCGTGATGAGCGTGCGGGACATCATGCTCGAAAAGCGGCAGAAATTCCATGGGAAGATGAAGAGGGCGCGCGCCAAACGCGTGTACTATCTGTGCATGGAATTTTTGATGGGACGCTCGCTCAAAAACAGCGTTTACAATCTCGGAATCAAGGATGCGGTCGAGGGTGCGCTGAAAAATTACAACATGAAGTTGGAGGACCTCTATGAGGAGGAGCCCGACGCGGGGCTCGGAAACGGGGGACTCGGACGCCTTGCGGCTTGCTTCCTCGACGGACTCGCCACACAGAACTATCCCGCGATGGGATTCTCCATCTGCTATCAGTACGGACTTTTCAAGCAGAAGATCGTGGACGGCTGGCAGCTCGAACTTCCCGACGTATGGCTCCCCGGCGGGGAGGCATGGCTGACGCAGCGCACGGACAAACAATTCATCGTGCGCTTCGACGGCGAGCTCGAAGAGAAGTGGACGGACCACGGCATGGAGACGGTCTACCACAACGCGAAGGAAGTGGAGGCGGTCGCCTATGACATGATGGTATCGGGCGCCTCCTCCGAGGCGGTGAGCGTGCTTCGCCTCTGGCGTTCCCGCGCCGTGCAGAAGTTCGACATGCAGCTCTTTTCGCAGGGGAATTACGACGCGGTCATGCGCGACGACAGCGACGCACAGCTCATTTCGAAGGTGCTCTATCCCTCGGATAATCACTATGAGGGCAAGTCGCTCCGCCTCAAACAGCAGTACTTCCTCGTCTCGGCGTCCCTGCAATGTATCGTCTCCGACCATAAGCGGCGGTACGGTTCGCTCGCTTTGCTCCCGCAGATGGCGGCGATCCACATCAACGACACCCATCCCGCGCTCGCCATTCCCGAGCTCATGCGCATTTTAGTGGACGAGAACTACTTCGATTGGGACGCGGCTTGGAACATCACGACGGCGACCTGCGCGTACACCAACCATACGGTGCTCGCCGAGGCGTTGGAGACGTGGGCGGAGGACTTGATCGCGCGGCGGTTGCCCCGCGTGTACGGCATCTTGAAGGAGATCAACCGCAGATTCTGCGAGGATCTCTGGAACAGATTCCCCGGCGATTGGAACAAGATCTCGCGGATGTCCATTCTCTCGCACAACACGGTGCGCATGGCGAACCTGTGCGTGGTGGGATCGGCTTCCGTGAACGGCGTTTCCGAGCTCCACAGCCAGATCATCAAGGAGAGCATCTTCCGCGATTTCTATGACTATACGCCCGAGAAATTCACCAACGTGACGAACGGAATCGCGCACCGCCGCTGGCTCAACCAATCCAATCCCGAGCTGTGCGAATTGCTCGATGAATGTATCGGGACGGGGTATGCGAAGGACGCCTCCAAGCTGGAAGAGTTCAAGAAGTTCGAAAACGACGCGGGCGTGCTCGCCCGTCTCGGGGAGATCAAGCGGAAGAAGAAGGAGCAGTTCGCCGCCTATGCCTTAAAGACGCAGGGGCTCATCATCGACCCCGACACGGTGTTCGACGTGCAGGCGAAGCGGATGCACGAGTACAAGCGCCAGCTTCTCAACGTCCTCCACATCATTTCGGTGTATAACAGTCTGCGCGAAAACCCCGATCTCGACGTATTGCCCAAGACGTACATCTTCGGCGCGAAAGCCGCGGCGGGATACGATATGGCGAAGCAGATCATGAAGCTCATCTGCTTCCTCGCCGAGGATATCCGCAAGAATCCCCGCATCCATGAAAAACTCAATGTCGTGTACATGGAGAACTACAACGTCACGATGTCCGAGACGCTGATGCCCGCCTCTGAGATCTCCGAGCAGATCTCTCTCGCGGGAAAGGAAGCGAGCGGGACGGGCAACATGAAGTTCATGATCAACGGCGCGCTGACTATCGGGACGCTCGACGGCGCGAACGTGGAGATCGCGGAGCGGGTGGGGGACGAGAACATCTTCATCTTCGGGCTCAAAGCGAACGAGGTGCGCGATATCTGGAACAACGGCTATAATTCGAGCGCCTACTACAATCAGAATCCCGCGCTCAGGCAGGTGGTGGAATCTCTCATCGTCGGCTTCAACGGCTGTTCGTTCGCGGAGATCGCCAATTACCTCCTGCGCAATGCGCCCGTCGCCGATCCCTATATGTGCCTCGCCGATTACGAGAGCTATGTGCAGACGCAGAACGCCGTCTCCTCGCTCTACCGCAATGACCGCGCCGCGTGGAACAGGAAGTCCCTCCACAATATCGCCTCGGCGGGATACTTCTCCGCCGACAGGAGCATCCGCGACTACGCGAACAATATCTGGCATATCAAGCCTCTGGAAAAATGACCTGTCGAAGGGTGTAAAAACGCATGAGCTATACCTATCGCCCGCTCGACAGAGCGTGTAAATCGATCGTCGGCGCCATTCCGCGAGGCAGTACGCTCGCTTTGAATGTGTATCGCAACGAAGGCGGAGAAGCAGACTTCTCCGCCGACGTTTGTTATCTTGTCCTGTTCCGCGACGGAAAAGAGGAGCATACGCTCCCCATGCAACGCACGGAATACGGGTGGACGATCAACTTGAAGTTCAATCAGATCGGGCTGTATTTCTATTATTTCAGTTTCGGGAACGGGCGCTATCTCTCCTGCGGCAGGTTCCGCGAGGGCGTCGTTTCCGAACAGCACGACTGTTGGCAGATCACCGTCTACGACGAGACGTACCGCACGCCCGAATGGTTCAAGGGCGGCGTGATGTATCAGATCTTCCCCGACCGCTTTTATAAGGCGGGGAGCTATCCCGTCAAGCCCTACCAAATTCTTCGGGACGATTGGGGCGGACAGCCGAGCTATCGCCCCAACGAGTACGGAAAGGTGCTCAACAACGACTTCTTCGGCGGCAATCTCAACGGCGTCACCGAAAAGCTCGACGTGCTCGCCCGCCTGCATGTGACCGTCATCTATTTCAATCCCATCTTCGAGGCGTACTCCAATCACCGCTACGACACGGGCGATTATATGCGCATCGACGGCTTGCTCGGAACGGAGGAGGACTTGGACCGCCTCGTGGAGGAGGCGCGAAAGAGGGGAATCCGAATCGTGTTGGACGGCGTATTCAACCATACGGGCGACGACAGCCGCTACTTCAACAAGTACGGAAGGTATCCCTCCGTCGGCGCCTTCCAATCGCAATCGTCGCCGTATGCGGAATGGTATCATTTCCGCCGCTTCCCCGACAGTTACGAGAGCTGGTGGGGCATCGAAACGCTTCCCGCGCTCAACGAGGCGTCGCCGACCTATCAGGAGTTCGTGTTCGGCGAAAACGGCGTCATCAAGACGTGGCTTCGGCACGGCGTCTGCGGCTATCGGCTCGACGTCGCGGACGAGCTCCCCGATTTCTTCCTCAAAAAGCTCAGAACGGCGGTGAAGGAGGAGAACGGAGAGGCGATCATCATCGGCGAAGTGTGGGAGGACGCCTCCAACAAGATCGCGTACAGCGAGCGCAGACAGTATTTGCAGGGAAACGAGCTCGACAGCGTGATGAATTATCCGCTCAAAGACGCGATCATCAATTTTATGCTGTCAGGTTCCACGGTCCAGCTCCGCGAGACGCTTGCGATGCTCATCGACAATTATCCCAAGACCACGCTCGACAGCCTCATGAACATCCTCGGCACCCACGATACGCCGCGCATTTTGACGGTGCTCGGCAACAAACCCTGCCGCGACAAGGACGAGATGGCGATCACCTCGCTGAGCGAAGAAGAGAAGCGCAAGGCAAAGGAAAAGGTGCGCATGGCGGCAGTCCTGCAATACACGCTGCCCGGCGTTCCGTGCGTGTTCTATGGCGACGAGATCGGCATGGAGGGATATATGGATCCGTTCTGCCGCGGCTGTTACGATTGGGACGCGCCCGATTCGGCGCTCAGAGGATTTTACGAAGAGTTGGGACGTCTGCGCGGCGAGGAGCTCGTTGACATCTTTCGGGAAGGGGAGTATCATGAGGTGTACGCCGACCGCTCCTGCATCGTGTTCGAGCGCAGGGCGAAATGCGGAAGCGCGTATATCTATTGCAACAATTCCTCGAACGAGTACCGCATCCGCCTCAAAGGCAGCTATCTGGAACACCTTAGCGGGAACGTCTATCGCGACCTCCTCGATTTCGGCGCGTTTTCCTATGGAATCTTGACCAAATGCAAATAGTATGTCAGACATAATATTTCGCACGAATGTTAGCGTTTCGTCCACGCAGACGGGCGAACGTTTGACCGCCCAAAAGGATCTCCCTGCGTTTGAGACCCTTTTTTTCTTGCCGTACGATATGCGCCGACCGAACATCTGAACGGAAAACGATACAAACGACCGCCTTATGGCAGCATGATAAAGAATGTGTTTCGGAGCAAAAAGGCGCGAAAGAAAGCCCTTTCCCCCTATTTTACCCCCTTACTATTCGTAAAACTGAGGTTTTGCGAATAGTTTGATGTGTTGCAGTGCGTCGTTTTTTCCTCTGCCCCATGGGGGTCGCGGCGCGGACGCGAAAAAAATGTCCTCTTTAACTCTTCGTAAAATTGACATCCTTCTACGACTGTGCTATAATTGATCGCGATGAAACGCAACGACAACTACTATCAGGAACGCAACTTAAAGAATCTCGATAAGATCGACGAGATGCTCGGCGAGCTCCCCTATTTTTGCGAGGATTTTTTCCGCGGCGTGCAGACGCGCACGAGTCCCCTCACGCGCCTCAATTACGCCTACGATCTCCGCATCTTCTTCGATTTCCTCACCAAGAAGAAATTCCGCGGCAAGGAAGTCCGCGACCTCACGCTCGAGGACCTCGAGCAGGTCACTGATACCGACATCGAGATCTTCCTCTCCTACCTCTCCAACTATCGCGTGAGCTGGCGTTCGGACGTCCTCTCCTGCGACGAGCGCGCCAAGGCGCGCAAGCTCTCCACGGTGCGCGCCCTCTTCCGCTACTTCTTCAACAAGGGGCTCATCGAGGTCAACCAAGTCGCCAAGGTCTCCACGCCCAAGCTCCATGAGAAGGAGATCATCCGCCTCGAAAGCGACGAGGTCTCCTCCCTTCTCGACACGGCGGAGCTCGGGCGCGGGCTCTCCCCGCACATGGAAGGCTACCACGAAAAGACGAAGATCCGCGATTGCGCCATCCTCACCCTCTTCCTCGGCACGGGCATCCGTATTTCGGAGCTCGTGGGGCTCAACAACGACAGCATCGATTTTACCAACAATTCGTTCGTCGTCACGCGGAAGGGCGGGAACAAGCAGATTTTGTACTTTTCCGAGGAGGTGGGCGACGCGCTCGCCGCCTATTTGGCGCAAAAGGAGGAGGACGGACGCATCCCGCAGGGCGAGAATGCCCTCTTCCTCTCCATGCAGTACCGCCGCCTGACCGTCCGCGCCGTGGAGAATCTCGTCAAGAAATACGCGCGGATCGTCTCCCCTCTCAAAAAGATCACGCCGCACAAGCTCCGTTCCACCTACGGCACCGCCCTCTACCGCGAGACGGGCGACATCTACATCGTCGCCGACGTGCTCGGGCACAAGGACGTGAACACCACCCGCCGCCACTATGCCGCCATCACCGAGGACAAGCGGCGCGCCGTGGCGGGCAAAGTGCGTCTGCACCGCGATGAGGACGACGAAGAATGAGCGAGACCGTCTATGTCATCCAACCGATATTCGGAGCGGAGAGCGAAGTGCTCCACGACGAGATCGTGTCCCTCATCGACAGCGCGGGCGCGAGCTATGCGGGCACCATCCGCCAGAACATCCGCGAGATCGATCCCGCAACCTACATCGGGAAAGGGAAATTGGAGGAGCTGAACGAGCGGCTCGAGGGCGTCGAGGCGACCGTGCTCTTCAACGGCGAGCTCTCCCCTTCCCAGACGCTCAACATCTCCGCCGCGCTCGGGCACCGCAAGGTCATCGACCGCACCACCCTCATCCTCGACATCTTCGCCCTGCGCGCCGTGAGCAGCGAAGGCAAGATTCAGGTGGAGCTCGCACAGCTCAAATATCTCTATCCCCGTCTGCGCGGCAGGGGCGCGGAACTCTCCCGTCTCGGGGGCGGCATCGGGACGCGCGGTCCCGGCGAGAGCCAATTGGAGACAGACCGCCGCCACATCCGCACGCGCATCCATGCGCTCGAAGAACGCCTCAAAGTGACGGAACGGCGCAGGGCGCTCCAGATCGGGCGCAGGGAAAAGGACCGCGTGCGCACAATCGCGCTCGTCGGCTACACCAACACGGGGAAGTCCACCCTCCTCAATGCCATGACGGGGGCGGACGTCCTCGTAAAGGACGCCCTCTTCGCGACCCTCGACCCCACCGCGCGCGCCTTCGAGATCGACGGCGTCCCCTTCCTCATGGTGGATACAGTCGGATTTTTGCAGAGCCTTCCCCACCACCTCATCGAGGCGTTCAAGTCCACCTTGGAGAGCGCCCTGCATTGCGACCTTGCGCTCGTCGTGTGCGACGCCACGGGCGATTACGCGTTACAGGAAAAGACGACGCTCGACACATTGCGCGATCTCGGCTTCTCCTCCCCCTATCTCGTCGTGATGAACAAGTGCGACGCCTCCGCCGAACGCTTCCCGCATGACTGCGTGTGCATCTCGGCAAAGTACGGGCGCGGTCTCGACGAGCTCAAACGTCGGATCTTCCAAGCGCTCGATGGAGACTTCGTCCACGCGGAGCTCTTCATCCCCTATGACGGGATGGCGGAATACGCCGCCCTTCGTCCCCTCCTCACCGAACAAAGCGTGGAGTACGGCGAACGAGGTGCCGCCGTCCGCGCCGTGATTCCCGTGGAGAGCGCCGCCCGCTTCAAAAAATTTTTGCAATAGAAACGCCGCCCGTACGGGCGGCGTTCCGTCACTTCCACGCATTCGGATCGGTGATGATCTTGTCGATCTTGATGGTCGCAACGTCTTTGATATCCAGACACTTTCCGCAGTTGTCGCAGATCTTGTTGGGATCGAGGTCGCAGACCTCGCATTCGAGACACCCGTCGCATACCTTCGTATCGTCGAGTTCGCACATTCCGCCTTCGTTCATCTTGATCGCCTCGTTTGGATTTCCCCCATTGTAACAGGAAGCCGCCCGTTTGTCAACCCACGCGCGAACATTCCCGCAAACATCTTTTGAAAAAATTCCCAAAAAATTTTGCAAAAAGATAGAACAAATGTTTGCAATATTGCTATGGATGTGCTATACTGTATTCGGAGGTAGGATATGCTGAAAGAGAGTAAGCTGATGGAAGTGCTCGGGTATATCAATTCGTATATCGAGGACAACGGATTTCCCCCCACCGTGCGGGACATGTGCCGAGACCTCGGCATCAAGTCCACCGCCACCGCGTACGACTATGTGAACCGCCTGAAAGAGAAGGGTTTCCTGGAGAAGGCGGAAAACAAGAAGCGCGCCGTTGCGGTGCGGAGCGAAGGGACGACGCGCGTCCCCCTCGTCGGTACGGTCACGGCTGGTCAACCCATTCTCGCCGTGGAGAATTTCGAGGGATATTACCCCCTCCCCGCCTCCGAATTCCGCGGGGACGACCTGTTTTTGTTGCGCGTCTCGGGAGACAGTATGATCGAGGCGGGCATCCTCGACGGGGATAAGATCGTCGTCAAGAAGCAGGAGACCGCCGAGAACGGGGAGATCGTGGTCGCGCTCTTCAACGGCGACGGCACCGAGCAGGGCGCCACGGTAAAGCGGTATTTCCGCCGCGACGGGAAGGTCATTCTGCATCCCGAAAACAGCCGCCTCTCCGACTTCGTATTGGATTCCGACAGCGAGGCGATGATCGTCGGGAAAGTGATCGGGCTCATCCGCTCCTACGACGGCTTGCAAAAGACGATCACCGATTTCGGCAAGAGAACATTGAACTGAACAGAGCCATTCATGCGGCGCGGGCGGAAAATTTCCGCCCGCGCCGTGCGTTCTTATAAGTTTTTGAGGTAATAGACTTCCGCTTCGGTGAGCTTTCGCACGGCGCCGCGGTCCAGCCCGCTCAGCGTGAGCTCCCCCACCTTGATGCGTTTCAAGAAGGCGACGGGCTTGCCGACTGTCTCGAACATTTTGCGGATCTCCTTGTTCTTCCCCTCGGTGAGAACGACGTGCAGTTTGGTATATTTCTTGTCCGTCTCCGCCACGGTCACTTTGCACTTTTTGGTGACGACGCCCTTCTCGATCTCCACGCCCGCCCGCAGGCGGTTGAGCTGGACGGGCGTCACCGCGCCGTCCACGCGCACGAGATAGGTCTTGGGAATCTCGTTCTGCGGCGCGGTCAAGCGATAGGAAAGGTCGCCGTCGTTCGTCAGGATGAGCAGTCCCTCCGTGTCGTAATCCAGCCTTCCCACGGGGAATACGCGTCCCGCGCCCTCGGGGAGGAGGTCCAAAACGGTCTTTCTCCCCTTGTCGTCCTTGACGGTGCAGACGTACCCCTTCGGCTTGTTCAGAAGGTAGTATTCGAATTTGGTCTTATGCGAGAGAATCTTTCCGTCCAGTTCCACGACGTCGTCCGCTTCCACCTCTTCGCCGTGACGCGCCGTCCGCCCGTTGAGCGTCACGCGTCCCTGCTCGATGAGCTCGTCGCTCACGCGCCGTGAGGCGACGCCCTGTTCCGCAAGAAACTTGTTGATTCTCATATGTCTGCTCCGCCGAAGTTTCGGCTTCTATATGATAAACAAATTTTGCGAAAAAATCAAGTTATTTTCGAGATAGATTTCCATTTGCCCCGCCAACGCGCCGTGCTCTTCGGGGAGCGGCATGAGGGAGACGGTCCTGAATTCGAGCGCGCGCCTCTCTTCGGCGGTGAGCGGATAGGAAAAGTCGTATTTGATCGCGTACCCCTCGTATCCCGCCGACGCATCGCACAGTTTGCACATGCCGTAGGAGGAGAAGGCGGCGTCGAGAAGCTCGGCAGTCCGCTCGTACGTCTCGGGACAGTTCAGAAGCACGCACACGAGCTTCATCCCCTCCCGTTCGGCGCTCGTGACGAGGCATCGCCCCGCCGCGACGGTGAAGCCCGTCTTGATGCCCGTCGCCCCCTCGTACTCCCAGAGCATCTTGTTCTTGTTTTTCCAGCCGCGCGGTTCGTAATATTTGCAGGAGACGATCTCGCGGAAGGTCTCATGTTCCATGGCGTACGCCGCAACGAGCGCAAGGTCGCGCGCCGTGGTGCGGTGCCGACCGTCGGGCAGTCCGTGCGGATTCATGAAGTAGCTCTTCTCGGCGCCCATCGCATGCGCCCGCTCCGTCATGACTTGCGCGAACGCCTCGATGCTCCCGCTGTGGTGCAGGGCGAGCGTCACGGCGCAGTCGTTCCCCGATCGGAGCATCAGCCCGTAGAGCAGATCGCGCACGGTATATTGCTCTCCCGCGCGGAGATAGACGCTGGACCCCTCCGTCCTCTCCGCCTCCTTCGGAACGGTCACCACCTCGTCGAGCGGGCAGTCCTCGATCACGATGCAGGCGGTGAGAATCTTCGTCGTGCTCGCCATCGGCAGTTCCGCATCCTCGTTCCGCGCATGCAGAAAGCGGCGGGAGGTGACTTCCGCCACACACTCCGCGCGGGCGGGCGTCGCCGCCTCCGTTCTTATTTCCCGCATGGGAAGGGGCGCGAGAAGGCAGAGCGCGAGTGCGGCGAAGGCGAACGCTCTACGCATTTTCGTCCCGCTTGATGAATTTGCCGAGCAGGTCCCCCGCCTTCTCGATCACGCCGTCGAGCGGGTCGTCCGTCACGCGCACGATGCGGCATTCCGTGCCGTCGTCGATGAGAAAGCC
>CANPXX010000014.1 GCA_947587085.1 uncultured Clostridia bacterium
CCATTCCCGGCAACGAAAAATTCATATACAAAACCATAGACAATCTCTACCGCAAGGGCGCGAACGTCGTTTACGAGAGCCTCGAAAAGATTCACGTCTCGGGGCACGCCTGTCAGGAGGAGCACAAGATCATGCACTCCCTCCTCCGCCCCAAATTCTTCATCCCCGTGCACGGGGAATACCGCCATCTGAAACGGCACGCCCTCCTCGCGCAGGAGCTCGGCATGCCGTCCTCCCGCATCCTCGTCCCCGAGATCGGCATGTGCGCCGAGCTCACCGCCGATACCCTCAAACAGGGGGAGAGCTTCCCCGCGGGCGCCCGTCTCATCGACGGCAACGGGTTCGAAGACTTCGGCACCAGCGAAGTGATGAAGGACCGCCTGCACCTCTCGGAGGAGGGCGTGTTCGTCGTGGGCGTCACCCTCTCGGGCGGCGCGCTCGTGGGAGAGCCCGTCGTGGAATGCAAGGGCTTCGTGTTCGCGGAGGACGAGCGCGGGGCGCTCAGAGAACTCAAAGAGGTCGTGGAGCGCGCGGTCGAGAGCGTGAGTTCCGCCGCGGGCGCGGGTGAGGTGGCGAACGCCGTCCGCCGCGCCGTGAAGAACGTCATCTTCAAAAAGACCAAGCAGTCGCCCATGATCATCCCGCTCGTACAGACGATCTGAGGGAGGAAAGAGCATGAAAAAGAACGCCTATTTTGCCGTCTACTGCATCGTGTGCGTCTGCGTCGTCGCGGCTGCCGCGGCGCTCGGCGGACTGAGCGTCTATGCGTTCGTCAAGGGGGAAGCGGCGAGCGGCGCCGTGCTCCTCATCTTCGCGGTCGGATTTCTCCTCGCCCTCGCGGCGATGGCGGCGCGCGAACGGCTGGACCGTCGTTGCGTCACCCTCTTTACGGAGGGGAAGTACGATGAGGAGCGCGCCTACCTCGAACGGGTGCGCAAGAGCCCCTTCTCCTTCCTCACGCTCACCGTCGCCATGTACAACTATGTGCTCGTGTGCATGGCGCTCGACGACATTGCCGCCGCGGAGCCCATCATCGAGCGGCTCCGCCACGGCGGCGGCGCGGGCTGGAAGTACAAGACCGCCTATCTGTACATCCTCATCCGTTTGGACGGCGGCGACAGGGAGACGGCGCATACCGAGTTCGAGGAGTTCCGCAAGGAATGCGCGCACGCCGAGATCTACAGGGAGCAGATCGAGGTGCTGACGGCGATCTTCCGCCGCGTCTACCAAGCGGACGTCTCCGAGCCGTTGCCGCAGGCGGCGGTGAATTCCCGCTTCCCCATCGTGGGAAGGGTGCTCGGAAAGATGTACGAACAGCGGGCAGCCGAGAGCGTGACGGAATGGGGGGAATAGAGGAGCTCGCCGCGCTCCGTGCGGAGGCGCTCCGCGGGCGGGATCCCACCTGCGCCGACGAGACGCTCTCCCATCTCTTGCGGATCGCCGCCGAGGGACATGTGCGGCGGTATCTCGAAGTGGGCGCGGGAGAGGGGCTGACCACGGCGGCTCTCCTCCTCTCGTCCGGGGCGGAGGCGACGGCGATCGAGCTCGACCCCCTGCGGGCGGAGCGGGCGCGCGCCCTGTTCGGACGGTTCGGGCTCGCCTCCCGCGTGCACCTCGCCGAGGGGGACGCGGGCGAGATCCTTCCCCTCCTCGAAGGTGAATACGACCTCATCTTTTTGGACGGTCCGAAGGCGCAGTATCTCCGCTATCTTCCCGATCTCAAACGGCTGTTGCGGCGGGGAGGGACTCTCCTCTCCGACGACGTGTTCCTCTTCGGCAGGGACGCGGAGCCGCCGCGCAAGCGCCGATCGCTCGCCCTGCACCTTCGCGCCTATCTCGACGCGCTGTGTTCGGACCAAGACTTCCGTACCGAACTGTACGGGTACGGCAAGGGACTCGCCGTCTCGGTGAAACGCGCATGAACGAACTTCTCGCCCCTGCGGGCACTCCCGAAAAACTCAAACTCGCCTTTCGCTTCGGGGCGGACGCGGTCTACCTCGGCGGCAAGGCGTTCTCCCTGCGCGCCTTCGCCGAGAACTTCACGCCCGAAGCGCTCCGCGCGGGGATTCTTTATGCCCATGCGCGTGGGAAGCGGGTGTATGTCGCCGCCAACATCTTCGCGCGGGGCGGTGACCTCGCGCCGTTGGAACGCTATGCGCATGCCCTCGAGGAGGTGGGTGCGGACGGCGTGATCGTCTCCGACCTCGGCGTAATGCGGCTCATGCGCCGCGCGGCGCCCTCCCTCCCCATGCACGTCTCCACACAGGCGAATACGATGAACGCCGAGGCGGCGCTCATGTGGCAGGACCTCGGCGCCCGCCGCGTGGTGCTCGCGCGGGAGCTCTCGGTGGAGGAGATCGCCGCCATCCATGCGGCGGCTCCCGCACTCGAACTCGAAGCGTTCGTCCACGGCGCCATGTGCGTCTCGTACAGCGGAAGGTGCTATCTCTCCGACTATCTCGACGGACGTTCCTCCAACCGCGGCGCCTGCGTGCAGGCGTGCCGCTATGCGTACGAGATCCGCGCGAAGGACGGCAAGAGCGGCTGGCTGGACGCGGAGGAGGACGGGCGGGGGAGCTATCTTCTCAACAGCAAAGATCTCAATCTGAGCGCCCGCCTCGGCGAACTTCGGGCGGCGGGCGTGTGCTCCTTCAAGATCGAGGGCAGGATGAAGAGCGAGAGCTATCTCGCCACCGTGGTGAACGCCTACCGCCGCATCCTCGACGGCGGCTATACGCCCGCGCTCGGCGCCGAACTCGAAACGATCTCCCACCGCGAATATACCACGGCGTACGCCTTCGGGGAGGAGGGACCGTTGCAGTCGTACGACGAATCCCAGAGAGCGGGCACGTGCGATTTCGTCGCCGTCGTGAAGGGGTATCGGGAGGGGCGCGTCTATGCGGAGATGCGGAGCAGATTCCGCGCGGGCGACCGTCTGGAACTTCTGACTCCCTCCGAAAGTTTCGGAAAGACCGTCACGGTGGAGGACCTGCGGGACGGGGAGGGCGGACCGTGCGGGGACGCCAAGCTCGTACAGGCGGTGTATTCCTTCGCCTGTCCCTATCCCCTCGGGGAGGGGGACATCCTCAGGAGAAGAAAATAACGGTTGCGCCCCCGGCCCGAGCGGTCGGGGGCGCGTGTATATCCGCGCCGCGCGAACGCATACCATACAGTATGATGCGTTATCCTCTCAAAAAGAGCGCCGCCGTCGTGCTCGTCGCCGTCCTCCTCTTCACGCTCTCGTTGGGGGCGTGCATCGCCGCCTTCGTATGGAGCGGGCGCGCCTATGCCGAGGTCGCGCTGTCGCAGGAATACTACTTTCTCGTGCGCGCCTGTGAGGATTCCACGGCGAGCGCCGTCGTGGGCGACGCCTATCTCTCGGGCGGGGCGGGCTTCCTCACCCCCTCGGGGAAGGAGGTCGTGCTCGCCTGTTACTATACGGAATCCGATGCCTCCTTCGTCTGCGAGACGATGCGCGGCAAGGGCGTGGAGGCGAGCGTCCTGCACCTTTCCGCGGAGAAATTTTCCCTCGGCGGACGCGACGCCGCCGAGCGGTCACGCGTGGAGGCGAACGCCGCAACGGCGGACAGCTGTGCCCGCATCCTCTTCGACGCGGCGAACGGGCTGGAACGCGCCGAGCTCTCGCAAGAGGGGGCGCGCGCCGCGGTGCGCGGGGTGGGGAAGTCGCTTCGCGGGCTCGCCGACGGCAACGCGGGCGCCCTCTATTCGCTCTGGAACGCCGAGCTCTACCGCGCGGAGCGCCGTGCGAGAGAGCTCGCCGAGGGGGTGATCTTCCCGCGCGATCTCAGGTATTTGCAGGTACAACTTTGTTTTTCCATCCTCCGATCGCATGAATACTTTTCGTAAATTCTTGTCAAACGGGAAAGAATCGGATATAATAGAGGCATGAAATGTCTCGTGCTCTACAATCCGAACAGCGGCAAGGGGAAGCTGAAAAAGAAGCTCTCCTACGTCCGCCGAAAATTGGAACAGCGGTACGACGAGGTGGACATCGTCGCCACGCAGAGCGGGAAGGACATGGAGGAGCGCACGCGGCAGGGGGCGCGGGAGTACGACCTCATCGTGTTCTCGGGCGGAGACGGGACGTTCAACAACGTATTGCAGGGCGTGGGGGAGGAGGACGTGCAGCTCGGCTACCTCCCTACGGGCACCGCCAACGATGTGGCGCATTCCCTCGGCATCCCGCGGAGCCTGCGGGGGGCGCTCGACGTCATTCTGGGCGGCAGGAGCGAGCGCATCGACTGCATGCGGGTGAACGGCACGCGGTACGTCATGTATATCGCCGCCGCGGGCACCATCACCAGCCTCACCTATGAGACGCCCCAGCGCGCCAAGCGTGCGCTCGGCTGGTTCGCCTATGCCATGCGGGGATTGCGCAAGAACATGAATTTCGAGGTGTTCCCCGTCTGCGGCACCTGCGCGGGGAAGTTCTTCGAGACGCACGGCGTCCTCATGTTCGTGATGAACGGGCGCTCCGTCGCGGGGTTCCCCGTCAACCGCCACGCGAGCATGCAGGACGGCATGCTCGAAGTCGCCATCGTCAAACAGGCGGTCCGCCCCAACTTCTTCCAGAAGCTCGCCGCCTACTTTTCGCTCGCCGCACTCATGATCGTGGGGCTCAAAGTAAGGCGGAAGGACATCGAGATCATGCGCGGGGAGAAGATCAGAATCTTCACGGACAAGCACGTCACTTGGGATTTCGACGGGGAGGAGGGGCTCCGCGGCGACATCACGGTGGAACTTCTGCGGCGGCACGTGAAGCTGTTCGTGCCGAGGAATAAAAAAATCTGATTTTGTACCCAAAAACGCTTGCATTTTCTCCGTGATTTTTTTATAATGATAGACGCGTCGGGGGCGTCCGCGCCCACGTTCTGCACATCGCTACTGTGGCTCAGCTGGTAGAGCAGCTGATTCGTAATCAGCAGGTCGCCGGTTCAAGTCCGGCCAGTAGCTCCAAAAAGCAGGGGACGGATACAAATCCGTCCCCTGCTTTTTGTTGTAACTTGTCGCTTGAACCGTAAGACCTGCTGATTAAATTTCGGGGTCCCCAAAAAATGATTGGGAAGAAGATGAGAGAGGGGGCGAAAGGGGGGAGCAATCATTTTTTGGGGCGACAAAAGGTCGCCGGTTCAAGTCCGCGCGAGGCGAAGCCGACGCCATCGAGCGCAGCGAAGATACCAGTAGCTCCAAAAAATACGGGCAGGTCACCACCTGCCCGTATTTTTTTGTGTTGTCGGAACTTGAACCGTAAGACCTGCTGATTAAATTTCGGGGTCCCCAAAAAATGATTGGGAAAACGGCATGGATGATGAAAGCGGGCGGCAATCATTTTTTGGGGCAACAAAAGGTCGCCGGTTCAAGTCCGCACGAGACGAAGCCGCTCCTTTTTGTCATGTTGAGCCGCGAGCCCGCATCAAACAGATGCAGACTCGCGAGTCGAAACATCTCTACCGCATTAAAAACAAGGTAGAGATTTTTCGACTTCGTTCGCTTCGCTCACTTCGCTCAAAATGACAATACAAAGAGGTTGCGCCTCGGCTCCTTCGGCGCAAAGTGCCTACTTTGGCGCAAAGCGCCTACTTCGCCTTACCGCTCTCTTCTGTCATGTTGCCCCGCCCGCACATTCTTTATTGTCTAAGGGCGGCACGAGCGCGAAGCACGAAGTAGCCGTAAGGCGAAATAGCGGCAATGCCGCGAAGTAAACATCTCCACCGCTCTCTTCTGTCATGCCGCCCGACGCGTAGCGGCGCACGAGCCATAGGCGAAGTAGCCTGTCGAGGCATCTCTACCGCATTATTACAATAAGGTAGAGATTTTTCGACTTCGTTCGCTTCGCTCACTTCGCTCAAAATGACAATAAAAAGAGGCTTCGCCTCGGATCCTTCGGCGCAAAGTGCCTACTTCGGCGCAAAGTGCTTACTTTGGCGCAAAGTGTCTACTTCGCGTTTTGCGTTTGTGCCGCGCTTCGTATACAATAGAAGCCTCGCGCGGGGCAATAAGGCATAATAAAACGTCTGGGCGGGGCAAAATGACAGTATAGGATGCGCGGGCGGGGCGGGGGACTGTTCACGAAATTTCCATACGAACGGAAAAAAACAGACACAAAATTTGTTTAGAATAGCGGAGAATTCGTTAAAATGATAGGGAACGGAAAAAAGGAGTTCTATCATGAAAAACAGATACAAGATCGGTTCGGCGGTCTGTGCGGCAATGTTCGTCCTCGCCCTTGCGGCGTGCGCGGCGACTCCGTCCGAAACGCATACGGCGATTTCCTATCTCGCCGCGGAGTCGGAGGTGTACAGCACCACCGCCGAGGTGGTGAAAGAGGTGGAGGACACCGTGGTGGAGATCAGCACGGAGTCGGTGACGACCAACTTCGGCATGCAGTATATCGTCTCGGGCGCGGGGAGCGGCGTCATCGTGGGGAGGTCGGAAGAGAACTACCTCATCGTGACGAACAACCACGTCATAGACGGGGCGAGCGAGATCACCGTGCGGACGCGGGCGGGCGAAGAATATACGGCTTCCCTCGTCGCGACCGACGATTCCGCCGACATCGCGGTGGTGTCCGTCTCCTCGTCCACCCCCTTGAAGCTCGCCGTCTGGGGCGACAGTGACGCGTTGCAGATCGGCGAGACGGTCATTGCCATCGGCAACCCGCTCGGAAATCTGGGCGGGACGGTGACGCAGGGCATCCTCTCGGCGTCGGGCAGGACCATCGCCATCGAGAACTATTCCATGACCCTGTTGCAGACGGACGCCGCGATCAACCCCGGCAATTCGGGCGGCGGGCTCTTCAACATGCGCGGACAGCTCATCGGCGTCGTCAACGCCAAGACCAGCAGCGAGGGCATCGAGGGGCTTTGCTTTGCCATTCCCGCCAACGCCGCGCGGAGCGCCTATGAGAGCCTGTGCGAGTACGGCTATCTCGTCGGGCGGGCGACCCTGTGCCTCGGCGTCGCGCAGGGGACGGTGGCGGGGAGCAGCGTCGTCTACATCTCTTCGCTGGGAGAGGGGGCGGATTCCAACTTCCGTCTGTACGACAGAATCTGCAAGATCGGCGGCGAGGACATCTCCTCCGTCCTCGCCTTCAACAACGCGCTCGCGAAGTGCGCGCCCGGGGAGAAGGTGGAAGTGGAGGTCTGCCGCGGCTCCGTCATGCAGGGGCTGTTCGGGAGCAGTATCACCTTCGAATCCAAGTCCACCGTCTTTACCGTCACCGCCGCCCAATACGGCGCCTGAACACGGCGCCCGAGGGGGGAGCGCCCCTTGCGGACCGCAAAAACATGCAAAGAGCGCCCGCCGCGATCGTCGCGGCGGGCGCTTTCCGTCATGGCGTCACAGGTATTTCCGAAGCGCCTCGCGCTGTCTCTCCTGCAATTGGATGAGGCGGCGGGCGAAGTCTTTCGCCCTCTCGTCCGCGGCGGCGTAGTCGTTGAGGTATTTGCTCAGCGACTTGATGCCGAGATCGCACCCGTCGGTGAGGAGATTGGCGATTTCCCCGTCCGACTCCTTCAACGCCATCATGACGTTGGTTTTGAGCCACGCCATCCCCTTGGCGAGGGGATTGGGCGCCTTGCCCTCGTCGTGATAGGAGTGGAGCACCCCGCGGATCTCGTCTTGGATCGCCCCGTATTCGCGCTTGTAGCCGTCGAGGAGCGCGCGCAGTTCCCCCTGTGCGTGCTCCGCCACCTCGTCGATGGCGCCGATGCCCGTGCGGATGCCCGCGTCGCATTCGCGCAGGAGCTCGATCGTATCATGTTCTATCATACTTCCCTCCGCTCTCAGTATGTGCGGAGGGAAGAAGTTTACTCGGGATCTTTGCGGCGATGTGATTTTATCATGGTCTGTTTCGTTTGTACGATAAAACTGCACAAAATAAACAAAAATTTCAGTTGTCACAGGGGGCTGTCTCGTACACATTGTGAAATTTTATAAAGAAATGTAAAAATAAAGCATTTTCTTTTCACATTTCCCATTGACAAAGGGCGGATCTTGCGGTATAATGGGGAAGACAAACGAAAAGGGAGAAGAATATGGACATCAAAGAGATTGTCGGAAAGTGCGACCATACCCAGCTCGCCGTCACGGCGACGTGGGAGGACATCAAAACGCTCATCGACGACGGCGTGCGGTACGGCACCGCATCCGTGTGCATCCCGCCCTGCTATGTGGCGGAGGCGAAACGGTATGCGGGCGGCAAGATCGCTATCTGCACGGTCATCGGCTTTCCCAACGGCTATAACACGGAGGCCGTCAAGGTATTCGAGACGGCGGAGGCGGTCCGAGATGGCGCGGACGAGATCGACATGGTCATCAACATCGGCGACTTAAAGGCGAAGCGCCTCGAAAAGATCGCGCACGAGATTCGCGCGATCAAGGCGGCGTGCGATGGAAGGATCCTCAAAGTCATCATCGAGACCTGCCTTCTGACCGAGGAGGAGAAGATCGAGATGTGTCAGATCGTGACCGCCTGCGGCGCGGACTTCATCAAGACGTCCACGGGCTTCTCCAAGGCGGGGGCGACGCGGGAGGACGTGGCGCTCTTCAAACAGCACGTCGGCAAGGGCGTGAAGATCAAGGCGGCGGGGGGCATCTCCTCCGTGAAGGACGCGGAGGACTTCGTCGCGCTCGGCGCGGACCGCCTCGGCACCTCGCGCATCGTGAAGATCGTAAAGGAGGAACACCTCTTATGAGCACGTCCAAAGTCCCCACGCCGCACATCGCGGCAAAGTACGGCGACTTCGCCGAGACCGTCCTCATGCCCGGCGACCCGCTCCGCTCCAAGTTCATCGCCGAACATTTCCTCGAAAAACCCGTGCTCGTCAACAATGTGCGCGGGGTGAACGGCTATACGGGGCTGTATCACGGCAAGCGGGTCTCGGTGATGGCGTCCGGCATGGGACAGCCCTCCATCGGCATCTATTCCTACGAACTCTTCAACTTCTACGGCGTGGAGAACATCATCCGCGTGGGCTCGTGCGGCAGTTTCGTCGAGGACCTGCACGTGCGCGATCTCATCCTCGCGCAGGGCGCGTGCACCAACGGCAATTACGCCATGCAGTACGAGCTCCCCGGGACCTTCTGTCCCATCGCAGACTTCGGACTTCTGCGGCGCGCCGCCGATCTTTGCGACGCGGCGGGCGTGCGGTACAAGGTGGGCAACATCTTCTCCTCCGATATGTTCTACGACGACGCGTCGAGCGGCATGCGGTGGGCGAAGATGGGAGTTTTGGGCGTGGAGATGGAGAGCGCGGCGCTCTATGCGAACGCCGCCCGTGCGGGCAAGCGGGCGCTCTGCATCTGCACGGTGAGCGACAGTTTCGTCCATCCCGAGGAGAACACCACCGCCGAAGAGCGGGAGACCACCTTCACGGCGATGATGAAGATCGCGTTGGAACTCGCCTGAGGGCGGAGGAGGATGGAAATGGCAAAGAGATTTTTCTTGATCGTCCTCGACAGTTTCGGCGTGGGGGAGCTCCCCGACGCCGCCCTCTGGCATGACGAGGGGAGCGATACGCTTGGCGCCATCCGCCGCCATCCGAATTTCGACTGTCCCAATCTCGCCTCGCTCGGGCTCTTCAACATCGAGGGGGTGGGCGGCGGAGTCCCTTCGCCCAAGGCGAGCTATGCGCGCATGCGCGAGCGCTCGATGGGCAAGGATACCACCATCGGACATTGGGAGATCGCGGGCGTCGTCTCGCCCGAACCGCTCCCCACCTATCCCGACGGATTCCCCGAGGAGGTCATCCGCGAATTCGAGCGGAGGACGGGGCGGAAAACGCTGTGCAACAAGCCCTATTCGGGCACCGAAGTCATCAAGGACTACGGGCGCGAGCACGTCGAAACGGGGGCGCTTATCGTGTACACCTCGGCGGACAGCGTCTTTCAGATCGCGGCGCACGAGGACGTGGTGCCCGTCCGCGAGCTCTATCGGTATTGTGAGATCGCCCGCGAACTTCTGACGGGCAAGCACGGCGTGGGGCGGGTCATCGCCCGTCCGTTTACGGGGGAATACCCCTTCACGCGCACGGCGAACCGCCACGATTTCTCGCTCGCGCCGCCCGCGGACACCATGCTCGATCTCTTACAGCGCGCGGGGTACGATACCGTTTCCGTGGGGAAGATCTTCGATATCTTCGCGGGGAAGGGACTCACGGAGAGCAACAGGACGGTCTCCAACACGCACGGCATGGAGGTGACGGCGCAGATGCAGAGCCGCGATTTTTCGGGGCTGTGCTTTGTCAACCTCGTCGATTTCGATATGAAGTACGGGCACAGGAACGACGTGGCGGGCTATGCCGCGGCGGCGACCGAGTTCGACCGCTTCCTCGGCGGCTTCTTGGAGAAGATGGGGGAGGACGACGTCCTCCTCATCACCGCCGACCACGGATGCGACCCCTCCACGCCCTCCACCGACCATTCGCGCGAATACACGCCCATGCTCATCTGCGGCGCGTCCGTCCGCGCGGGCGTAGATTTAGGCACGCGCGCCACCTTTGCGGACATCTCCGCGACGGTGCTCGACTTCTTCGGCGTGCCGCAGGAGAATACGGCGGGAGAGAGTTTCTGGAAGGAGGTCCGCAAATGAAGGACTGCGAACTCATGGCGCTCGCCGAGGCGGCGCGCGCAAGATCGCATTCTCCCTATTCCAACTTCCGCGTGGGCGCCGCGCTCCTTACAAAGAGCGGCAAGATCTATACGGGTTGCAATATCGAGAACGCGGCGTTCTCCGTGACGGTGTGCGCCGAGCGCGTGGCGCTCTTCAAGGCGGTGAGCGAGGGGGAGAGCGAATTTTCCGCGATCGCCATCGTGGGAGGAAGGACGGGGGAGACGGCGCCGTTTTGTTCCCCCTGCGGCGTCTGCCGTCAGGCGCTCGCCGAGTTCTGCCCCAAAGATCTCAAAATCCTTCTCGGAAACCCCGAAAAGTTCCAAGCCTATACGCTTGAAGAACTGCTGCCCTATTCGTTTACGGAAGAAAATCTCTGATTGCGGAGAATGGAATGAAGAGGACGAGATACATATGCTTCCTGCTCGCCGCGCTCCTCGTATGCTTTGCGTTTGCGGGGTGCGGCCGGACGAAAGCCGACAGACCGTTTGCTCCCGCGCCGCTTGTCTCGATCGGGGCAGACGGCACCGCCGTATGGGAGACGGTGGAGGGCGCGCTGTACTATATCTATGTCATCGACGACGGGGAGGAAGTCCCCACGATGGAATGCCGCGCACAGCTCGCGGAGGGGCAGACCATCCGCGTCAAGGCGGTGAGCGGCAGGGAGAATTTCGGGGACAGCAGGTTCTCCGATCCGCAGACCTACCATGCGGGCACGATCGACCCTTCCCATCCGCACAGCGACGTCAACGGAGACGGACTGTGCGATCTGTGCGGGACGGACGTGGAGGCGGAACTCACCTTCCTCGCCGTCAACGACCTGCACGGCAAATTCGCGGATACGAGCGGACAGCCGGGGGTGGACGAATTCACGACCTACCTCAAAGAGCTGTACGCCGATCCCGCGCGCGAGGAGATTCTTCTCTCCTCGGGCGACATGTGGCAGGGGACGGTGGAGTCCTCTACGAACCGCGGCGCGCTCATGACGGAGTGGATGAACGAGACGGGCTTCGTCTCCATGACGCTCGGCAACCACGAATTCGATTGGGGCGCCGACGTCCTCGGACCGAACAGCGAACTTGCGGAATTCCCCTTCCTCGGCATCAACGTGACGGTGGACGGGGAGACGCCTTCCTATTGTAAAGCCTCGGTCGTCGTCGAGCGGGACGGCGTGAGAATCGGCATTATCGGCGCCATCGGGGACTGCCTCTCTTCCATCTCGGGAGAGTTCCGAGACGGGCTCGACTTCGCCACGGGGAACGCCCTCACGAACCTCGTCAAGGCGGAATCCGTTCGTCTGCGCGAGGACGAGGGGTGCGATCTCATCGTCTACTCCATCCACGACGGCGGGGAGAACTTCTCTTCGTCGGGCGTGACTTCGGTCACCAACGCGCAGATGCGCTATTACGACACCGCACTCTCCGACGGGTATGTCGATCTCGTGTTCGAGGCGCACACCCACAAGAGATATATTTTGCGGGACGAGCACGGCGTTTACCACTTGCAGGGCGGCGGCGAAAACAAGTACGTCAGCGGCGCGGACGTCGCCTTCAACACCGTGACGAAGCGCTATACCGTGACGCCGCGGCTGCTCGGGACGGGCACCTATGCGAAGGATTCGCTTGAGGACGATCCCATCGTGGAAGAGCTCTACGGAAAGTACTTCCCCGACAACGATCCCTATGAGACGGTGCTCGGGGAAAATGTGAATAGGTGGGACTCCCTCGATATCGCCGACAAGGTCGCCGAGCTGTATTACAAGAAGGGCGTGGAAGTCTGGGGCGCCGAGTACGAGATCGCGCTCGGCGGCGGCTACCTCAAAACGCGCAGTCCCTACGACCTCGCGAAGGGGGACGTCACCTATGCCGACCTCTTCTCGCTGCTTCCCTTCGACAACACCATCGTGCTCGGCAAAATCAAGGGGGAGGACCTCAAAAGCAACTTCCTGTCCGTGAAGGAGAACTACCACACATACAGCGCAGACCATCTCTATGCGAGCGACGTGGACGACGACGGGACGTATTACATTATTGTAGATAGCTACACGTCCACCTATGCGCCCAACCACATCACCGAAGTCGCGCGGCTCACCGAAGTGATCTATGCGCGCGACCTCGTGGCGGCATACGTCGCCGACGGCAGAAGGGGAGATTGACGGGACAGAAAAGGAGAGCAAGCTATGCGAATGTACGACATCATCAAAAAGAAACGGGACGGGGGAGAGCTCTCCGCGGAGGAAATCAACTTTTTCATCCGCGGCGTCACCGACGGGAGCGTCCCCGATTATCAGATCTCCGCGCTGTGCATGGCGATCTACTTCAAGGGCATGACGGTGCGGGAGACCTGCGATCTCACGTACGCCGTGCGCGATTCGGGCGAGAAGCTCGATTTCTCCTCGGTGAAGGGCATCCGCGTGGACAAGCACTCCACGGGCGGCGTGGGGGACAAGACCAGCCTCGTCGTGGCGCCCATCGTGGCGTCGCTCGGGGTGAAAGTCGCCAAGATGAGCGGCAGGGGCTTGGGACATACGGGGGGCACCGTCGATAAGCTGGAAGCGATCGACGGCTTCCGCACCACCCTGTCCGACGGGGAGTTTTTGCGGCAGGTCGATCGCATCGGACTCGCCATCGTCGGGCAGTCCAAGCAGTTCGCGCCCGCCGATAAAAAGATGTACGCCCTCCGCGACGTCACGGCGACGGTGGACAGCATGCCCCTCATCGCCGCGAGCATCATGGGCAAGAAGCTCGCCGCCGACGACGACTGCATCGTGCTCGACGTCAAGACGGGCAGCGGCTCGTTCATGAAATCGGTGGAGAACAGCAGGGCGCTCGCGCGGCTCATGGTGGACATCGGCAAGAACGCGGGCAAGAAGATGGTCGCCCTCATCACCAATATGGACCGTCCGCTCGGGTATGCCATCGGCAATTCTCTGGAAGTGATCGAGGCGGTGCAGACGCTCCGCGGCTGCGGACCGAAGGACCTCACCGAAGTGTGTCTCACGCTCGCGGGGTGGATGCTCTCCCTCGCGGGCAAGGGCACGCCCGAGCAGTGCAAGGCGCTGGCGGCGCAGACGATCGCGGACGGCAGCGCGCTGAAAAAACTTGCCGAGGCGGTCGCCGCGCAGGGGGGAGACGCGCGCCTCATCGAGGACCCGTCGCGGTTTTCTCCCGCCGCCCATGTCCATTCCGTGCTCAGCCCCGCCGAGGGGTACATCCGCAGGGCGGACGCGGAGGCGTACGGGTTCGCGAGCCTCGCGCTCGGCGCGGGGCGCAACACGGCGGAGGATACCATCGATCCCGCCGCGGGCATCGTGCTGAAAAAAAAGACGGGCGATCTCGTGCGCAAGGGAGAGGAGATCGCGACGCTGTATGCGGGCAAAGCCTCCCTGTTCGGGGCGGCGGAAAAGACCCTGCTCGCGGCGACCGAGATCGGGGCGCTCCCGCCCGCGGACGAGCCGCTCGTGTACGGCGTGGTGGAGTGAACCATGGCGAAATTATACTTCAAATTCGGGGCGATGGGCTGTTCCAAGACGGCGCAGGCGCTCATCACCAAGTTCAACTATGAAGAGCGCAACATGAAGGTGCTCCTCTTAAAACCCGCGGTGGACACCCGCGACGGCGCCGCCGTCGTGCGATCGCGCATCGGGCTGTGGCAGGACGCCGTCGCCGTGGGGGCGGAGGAGGATCTGCACGCGCTCTATCTCGCGCAGTATGCTGACCGCGACGTGATCATCGTGGACGAATGCCAATTCCTCACCCCCGAGCAGGTGGACCAGCTCGCGGACATCGTGATCGAGCGGGATATCCCCGTGCTGTGCTTCGGGCTGTCCACCGACTTCACCACCCACCTCTTCCCGGGGAGCAAGCGGCTGTTCGAGATCGCGGAGTCCATCAGTGAGATCAAATCGGTGTGCGCGTGCGGCGCCAAGGCGACGGTGAACGCCCGCCTCGGCGACGACGGGAAGATCGTGACGGAGGGCTCGCAGGTCCTCCTCGGCGGCAACGACAGGTACGTCGCCATGTGCAGAAAGTGCTGGCTCAAATATAGGGCGGAACAGGCTTGAAGCGGGGGGCGCCATGAGAAGGTTCGTAAGAAATGTAAGCTGTCTCGGCGTTGCCGTCCTCCTGTGCCTCGGCGTCGCAGTCCCGCTCACGGCGCAGACGGCGGCGGGGGCGGAGGACTACTATGCGCCCGTCACCGCGGCGGGCGGGACGGAGCTCCTCGGACAGCTCCACGACCTTGTCGTTAACACGCATACCCGCTATTGCAGTTACAACGATTGCAGGGACTATGCAACGACCACCGATCCCGCCTTGAACGGCGAAAGCGGCATCGTGGAATTTTACACGCACGAGACGATCGCCGAATACACGAAGAACGGAAGCGACGCGGGCAGGTGGAACCGCGAGCACGTCTGGCCCCAATCGCTCTCGGGCGGCATGTGGGGGAAGGAGGGCGGCGGCTCCGATCTGCACCATATCCGTCCCTCGGAAGTGAAGATGAACGGGACGCGCGGCAACGACAAGTTCGGGGAGGTCCCGAACGGGAGCCCCGTCTATTCCAAAAAGACGGACGGCACCAATTCGACGGTCGGCGGCACCCATGCGGGCGGCGTGTTCGAGCCGCTCGACGAGGCGAAGGGGGACGTCGCGCGCATCGTTTTATACGTCTATACCCATTATAATACCTATACGAATGTAGGCGGGACGACGAACGGAGGGGGAGAGGATCGCTTGTTCGGCACGCTCAAACTCACCCAGATCGTGGCGGCGGCGTCCGAAGAGGAGGCGGCGGAGCTCCTCCTCGAATGGAACGGGCTCGATCCCGTGGACGAGATCGAGACGACGCGCAACGAGGCGGTCTATCGCATTCAGGGGAACCGCAATCCCTTCATCGACCATCCCGAGTACGCGGACGCCGTCTGGGGAACGAGGACGCAGAGTTTCCTCGCGGCGGTGGAAGCGGCGGAGAAGGCGGAGACGTTCGGGGAGAGGGGCGCTTCCCTCCGTGCGGCGATCGCCGCCTACCGTGCGCTGTCGGCGCAGGAGCGGGCGGCGCAGAGCGGGGCGGCAGAGAAGTTGTTCGCCGCCATCGCCGCCTACAATGCGGAGGCGGCAGAGTATAACGAAGCCGCGAAGAGGACGGACGGTTTCGCCGTCGAAAGCGCGGGCGGTCTTACATGAGGAGCGCTATGAGAGGAAAAATTCTGATCGCGGTTGCGGCGTGCGCCGTATGCCTGTGCGCCTGCGGCACAGACCGCTATGGAGCGCTCGACGGGATGCTCGACGCCCGATATTCCGAGATCGAACTCACGGTCACGGAGACCTTCGGCGACGCCTCGCTCGAGAGCGTGTTCGTCCTCACCGACGCGGGGGAGGGGAAGAGAATCGCCTACACCGTGGAGCGCTTCGCCGCCCTCGACCCCGACGGGGCGCCCGCAGAGGACGGGAAAGAGGTGCTCGAGGGCGCGGCGGTCTTTCGCGGCGGCATGCTCGTCTCTTCGGAGGGGGACGAGATCGGCTTGCCGCACGTGCTCGGGGAGGGGCTCTCCTTCCGCAAGGAATATTTTTCGGGCGCGAGCTTCGGCAAGGGGACGATGCGCGCCGACGTAACCGACCCGAGCGGCTTTTTGGGGGTGCAGACGGAATGCACGCAGATGCGGGTGGAAGCGGAATACGGAGAAGTTTTCGGCTCGATCTCCATTCACTACCGCTCCGCGCTCGGGAGCGCGGTCGTCTGGGAGTATATTTTCACTCCGTAAAGTTCAATAAATTCCATAAATTTGGGCAAACTTTTTTATCTCGAAATTATTGATTTTCCACGGGAAGTATGTTATAATGCAAAAGGAGGGATGGGACTCTCCCGACAGGCGGTCCCCTCGAAGATCCGCGGATGTTTGAACTCAAAAAAATCGGTTTCGTGAAGAGGGCTTCGGCGTGGCTGTTGGATATCATCCTGCTCGCCGTCCTCGCAACGGGGTTCATTTGGATCATCTCCCTCATCTGCAATTACAGCCGCGAGGAACAGCTCGCCTCGGACTATTACGGCCAGTGGGAGGAATTCCGCGAGACGTACATCGGACAAGTCGCGGCGCACTACGGATACGTCTATATCGTGACCGACGACGGCTATACGATCACCAAAAACGGCACGGAAGCCTCGCTCGACGACGTTGTACGCGATCTCGCGGCGTCGGAAGGGCAGGACGAAGCGGTGAAGGAGGCGTACGATATCTATCTCGCACTTCCCTCCGCGGCAACGGTGAATGCGCAATACCGATACGTCTATACCATGCTCTTCATGATGGTATCCATCGGACTGCTCCTTGCCTATCTGCTCCTTGAATTCCTCGTGCCCGTCCTGTTCAAGAACGGGCAGACGGTTGGAAAGCGCGTGTTCGGCATCGGGCTCGTCCGGCAGGACTGCGTGAAAGTGACGACCCTTTACCTCTTTGCGCGGACGTTGCTCGGGAAATTCGCCATCGAGACGATGTTTCCCATCCTCCTCATCTTTCTGTTCTTTTTCGGCGGATTGGGCGTGCTCGCCATCATCCTGTTGGCGGCGCTCCTGCTCCTCGATCTCATCCTCTTCTTCGCAACGAGGAATAAGACTCCCATCCACGATCTCATCGCCTGTACGGTGGCGGTCGATCTGAAATTGCAGGTCGTGTTCGATTCGGTGGAGGAGCTCAATGAGAAGAAGGCGCAGATCTCGCGGGAGATCGCGCTCGCCGAGAAGGAAAAAGATAGAACGTGACCCGCGTCACCCAAACCCCACAAGCCGCGGAGCCCTCCGCGCACGGGACGGAGCGATCCGTTCCCCGAGAAGTGTCCTGCCAAATACATTTCGGAAGAACAACGGAGAGAGGAAAGCATTATGAAAGTCGTATTGGAGCATCTCACAAAAATCTTTCCAAGCCGCAACAAGAAGGATAAGAATGCCGAAGTGGTCGCCGTCAACGATTTCAATCTCGAGATTCCCGACGGCAAGCTCATCGGTCTTTTAGGTCCTTCCGGCTGCGGAAAGAGCACGACGCTGTTCATGATCAGCGGCTTGCAAGAACCATCTGCGGGCAAGATCTATTTCGGAGAGGACGACGTCACCGAGCTCTCGCCGGAGAACAGAGGGATAGGACTCGTATTCCAGAATTACGCCCTCTACCCGCACATGTCGGTACAACAAAATATTCTGTTCCCTTTGCAGAACTTGAAAGGTGAAAACAGGCTCTCCAAGGAGGAAATGCTCGCGCGGGCAGAACAGGTCGCAAAGCTCGTCCAGATCGACGAATACATGGACCGCAAGCCCGCGGAACTCTCGGGCGGACAGCAACAGC
The DNA here is from genome assembly GCA_947587085.1 of uncultured Clostridia bacterium. Lineage (GTDB taxonomy): Bacteria > Bacillota > Clostridia > Christensenellales > Borkfalkiaceae > Gallimonas. The sequence continues at coordinate 17,964 of CANPXX010000014.1, forward strand.
GCGTTGCCATCGCCCGTGCGCTCGTCAAAATGCCCCGCGTTCTCCTCTTGGACGAGCCTCTTTCTAATCTTGACGCCCGTCTCAGATTGCAGACGCGCGAGGAGATCAGGAGGATCCAAAAGGATACGGGCATTACGACCATCTTCGTCACCCACGACCAAGAGGAGGCGATGTCCATCTCCGACTATATCGTCGTGATGAAGCTGGGCGTCATCATGCAGACAGGCAAGCCGCAGTGGGTGTACGACGACCCCGCCAACCTCTTCGTGGCGAAGTTCCTCGGAACGCCGCCCATCAACGTCTTTACGGGCAGAGTGGAGGGCGGAAGTCTGTATATCGGCGACGAGAAGGTCCTCGACGTGGGCGACGTGGAGGATCAGGAGGTGTATGTCGGCATCCGTCCCGAGGGCTTCATCCTCGACGCGAAGGGCGGGCTCTCCTGCAAGGTGTCTGGCATCGACGTCATGGGCAGAGACATCTCCGTCGTCACCACCAATGAAAACGCTCTGTCTCCCGTGGTGCGCGCCATCATCTCGTCCGACGAGATGAAGAACGTCTCGGGCGAAGTCGCGCGCTTCAAGCTGAAAGAGCACAAAGTCTTTATCTTCAATAAGGAATCCGAGAGGCGCGTACACTTCGGCGCGCAGATCGCGGCGCACGAAAAGCTGGTCGCCGAGATGCAAGCCGAAGGGCAGGCGTATACGACGCACGAGGGCGCGCTTCCCCGCGAAGCGGACGACAAGGAGAAAAGGGACGCTCCCGTGGCAGAGGAGAAGAAGGGATGGCTTGCAAAGCTGAAAGACCTTCTCCCCAAGAAGAAAGCCAAGGGTGCCGAGGGACCCGCGGAGGAACAGCCCGCGGAGGACAAGCAGGAGGACGCCGGGGAGTCCCGCGAACAGTCGGCTCCCGAAAATCCGAAGAGTGAGGAGTGAGCTATGACAAAAGAGAAAACCGAAAAGCCCGTCCTTACAGATGAACAGAAGAGGATCCGCCGCAAAGCGATCTTTAACCGCTATAAGGCGTGGTTGTATCTTCTCCCCGCGATCGTCATTCTTCTGATCTTTACGGTTTGGCCCATCATCAACACCATCCGTATCTCCATGCTGAGGAATTACGACAGCATGCAGGAACTCGGCGGCGCGACCTTTGAGTTCGGCTTCGGCAATTTCGCCGCGGTCGCCCGTTACGACAAATTCCTGACCTGCCTCGGGAACACGATGCTGCTCACCGTCATCACGGTGCCGATCTCCACGATGCTGGCGCTCCTCATCGCGGTCGGGCTGAATTCCATCAAGGTGTTCCGCAAGGCATTCCAGACCATCTTCTTCTTGCCCTATGTCACCAACTCGATCGCGATCGGCATGGTCTTCATGACGATGTTCCAGATGATCGGGCGCGTGGAGAGTCCCGTCTCGCTCGGCATCATCAATACCATCATCGAGGCGTTCGGCGGAACGCGCGTGAATTGGGTCAACGTCGGTTCCAACTATTGGGCGAATATCGCCGTGCTCTCCATCTATATCATATGGAACGCGTTGCCCTTCAAGATCCTCGTCCTTTTGGGTGGATTGCAGGGTGTGAATAAGCAGTATTACGACGCGGCGAAGGTGGACGGGGCGTCCCGCATCCGCACCTTCTGGCGCATCACCGTACCGCTTCTCTCCCCGATGATCGCCTATGTCGTCATCACGGGCTTTATCGGCGGCTTCAAGGAATATTCGAGCATCGTCGGTATCTTCGGCGAAAGCATGGGGCCTGTCGGGAACAAGGGGAGCCTCAACACGATGGTCGGCTTCATCTACGACAACATCCAGCAGAACCAGGGCCGTGCGAGTGCGGCGGCGCTCATCCTCTTCGCGATCATCTTCGTCGTGACGATGATCAACCTGTACGTCAGTAAGAAGAAGGTACATTACTAATGGAGGAAATGACAATGGAACAAACAAACATTCCCGAAACGGTTCCCTCCGAAACTGCACCCGAACCCGTATCTCCGCCCGTCAAGGCGATGAAGGAGAAGGACATCAAATCCGTCTCCGTCAAACAGCGCGTGACGAAGATCTTCGTGCAGTTCGTTCTGTATGCCTTTTTGACCATCCTCGCCGTGAGCATCCTGTTCCCGTTCTATTGGATGCTGATCTCGTCGCTCAAAACGCTCACCGAGTATAACGAGATGATCCCGACGCTCTGGCCCAAACAATTCTGCTGGGACAACTACGTCACGGCGTTCACGGGGGAGCTCGACCTCGGGCGGCTCTTCCTCAACACGGTGATCGTCGGCGTCGTTTCGACGCTTCTGTCCCTCGTCGTGACCATCATCTCGGCATATGCGTTTGCGCGGCTCGAATTTAAGGGCAAAAATCTGATGTTCGGCGCCCTGCTCGCGACGATGATGATCCCCGGCGAGCTGTTCACGATCACCAACTACATCACGGTCTCGGCGTTCGGCTGGCTCAACACCTTCACCGTCCTCATCGTTCCCTTCCTCGTGAGCGTGTTCTACATCTACTTGTTGCGGCAGAACTTCATGCAGATTCCCAACGAACTGTATCTCGCCGCCAAGGTGGACGGAACGAGCGATTTCAAGTATCTCTGGCGGGTGATGGTGCCGCTCTCGGCGCCGACGCTCATCTCCATCACCATTCTGAAAATGATGGGCGCGTGGAACAGCTACATCTGGCCCCGCCTCGTTGCGAACGACGCGGCGCACAAGCTCGTCACGGTCGGTCTGCGCGGGACGGCGTTCATGGATTTAGCGACAAACATGGTCAACTATCCCGCACAGATGGCGGCAGTCGTGATCGTCACGATTCCGCTCCTGCTCGTATTCATCTTCTTCCGCAAGTACATCATGCGCGGCGTGTCGCGCAGCGGCATCAAGGGCTGATCGCCCCCACACAAAAGGAAAAAATATTTTTATAAGGAGATATTGTATGAAGAAAAAAATTGGTGCAGTATTGCTTGCGGGCGTCATGGCTTGCTCGATGTCGTTCGGCCTTGCGGCTTGCGGCAGCAAAGCGAAGCCCGACTTTGTGATGCCCGAGGGCGGGTTCGATACCGAAACGCCGGTCACCATCAGTTTCTACCACACGATGAGCTCGTCTCCGACGGCGGCAGGCCGCAGCTTGCAAGAGGTCCTCAATTCCGCCATCGGTCGGTTCAACGAGCTCTATCCCAACATCACGGTCGATCATCAGCAGATCGGCGGGTATCCCGAAGTGAGAGACCAGATCTCGAAGGAACTCACGGCGGGCAACCAGCCCAACCTCGCCTACTGCTATCCCGACCACGTCGCAATGTACAACGTCGGCAATGCGGTCCAGCCCTTGAACGACTTCCTCTCTGACGGCGCGTACAAGAACGAGAAGGTCACGCGGGCAGACGGGACGACCGTCAACCTCGCCATGACGAAGGAGCAGGAAGAGAGCTTCATCCCCGGCTATTGGCAGGAAGGCTACGGCTTCGGCGACGGCTCCAAGATGTACACCCTTCCGTTCTCCAAGTCCACCGAGGTCCTGTATTACAACAAGACCGAGTTCGATAAGAACGGCTGGACGCCTCCCACGACGTGGGACGAGATGGAGGACATCTGCGAGAAGATCGACGCGAAGTACAACGCGAACGAGCAGTCGGGCGAGCACGTCTATGGGTTCGGCTACGACTCCGAGGACAACTGGTTCATCACCATGTGCGAGCAGTACGGTTCCCCGTACACCTCGGCGGAAGGCTCCCACTATCTCTTCAACAACGACAAGAACAAGGAGTTCGTCACGCGGTTCGCGGATTGGTATGACAAGGGCTACTTCCAGACGAGAGCGCTCTACGGCAATACCTATACTTCCGCTCTGTTCACCGCGGCAACGGGCGAAAAGACGCTGATGTGCATCGGTTCCTCCGCAGGCGCCAGCCACCAGCTTCCCGCCGCCGACGATACCGGCAAGTATCCCTTCGAAGTGGGCATCGTTCCGATCCCTCAGGTAGATACCTCCAATCCCAAGGCGATCTCGCAGGGTCCGTCCGTCTGTATCTTCAAGAATGAAGATCCTCAGAAGGTCCTCGCAAGCTGGCTGTTCCTTCAATTCCTCACGACGGACATCGCCTTCCAGGCAGAGTTCGCGATCTGCTCGGGTTACATCCCCGTGCTCAAAGAGAGCGTGATGAGAACGAACAGCGTCTATGCCGCCGAGTTGGACGGCGCAGACGGCGGGGCGCACATCGCGGCGCTCTCCGTGAAGGTCGCGCTCGAACAGGAAAATTCGTACTACACCTCTCCCGCGTTTGTCGGCTCCTCCAAGGCACGCGATGAGGTCGGCGCGCTGATGCAGGCTGTGTTCGGCAAGACCAAGTCGGTGGACAAGGCATTTGCGGACGCGATCTCCGAATGCGAGTATTACAGCTAATTCATAGCAAATAACGACATGAAAAAAAGTTTGAAGGTATTTACAGCGCTTGTTTGCGCCGTCCTGCTTGGGCTCTGCACCCTTCTCGTTGCCTGTAACGGCAACGAGAAGAAGCCGGACAACAAAGACGACGATCCTTCTGAGATCGAAGCCGTTGACTATGTCCCGCAGCTCACGCTCAATCTGAACAGCGAGACCAAGAAGCAGGAGGTCACCGTGCGGCAGTATGTCGATGGCGACACCACCCACTTCGACCCGGTCGCCGATTCTACGCTCACCCCCGGCTACACGGGGCATGAGTTCGACCGTTCGGACGGCTACATCAAGGCGCGCTACATGGCGGTGGATACGCCCGAATCTACGGGACAGATCGAGAAGTGGGGCAAGACGGCTTCCAACTTCACGCGGTCCAAGCTCGAGAGCGCGACGTCCATCATCGTGGAGTCCAACGACGAGAATTGGAATTTCGACTCCACTTCGAGCAACCGTATCCTCCTGTGGATCTGGTATAAACCGCAGGGCGGGAGCGAGTACAGGAATCTCAACCTCGAGATCTTGCAGAACGGCTTTGCGCTTGCGTCGGGTACCTTTACGAGCCGCTACGGCGACATCTGCACCAAGGCGCTCAACCAGGCGAAGGCGCTCAAACTGCACCTGTATTCCCCCAAAGATACCGTTGACGAGAACTTCTACGGCGGCTCCGCGATCGCGCTGTCCGTCAAGGAACTCCGTTGCCATGCAGAGGACTACTTCCAGAAGCCCGTCCGCATTCAGGGCACCGTTGCCAAGACGGTATCGGATTCCTCCTTCATCGAGGAATTCGACCCCGAGACGGGTCTGTACTTCGGTATACAGGTCTATTTCGGATACGGTACCTCCCTTCTTGAGATCCTCAAAGTGGGCAACCGCGTCGAGATCGTCGGCAAGGTCACAACGCATAACGACGTCTACCAGATCTCCGACCTCACGATGAGCAAGTTCGAGTACAATCCCGAGAAGGATTCCAAGCTCCTCGAAGCGGGGACGTCCGCGCCTCCCGCGCAGGCGATCGAAGCCAAAGATCTGAATTCCAAGATCACCCTCACCTTCGAGGGCGAAGAGGAGGATGAGGAACTCACTCTCGACTACGGCGCAGCCATCATGAGTACGTTGGTCTCTCTGTCCCATCTGCAAGTGACCGACGTCTACACGACCAAAGACGGTACGACGAAGGGCGCGGTGTCGATCACCTGTAAAGCCGAAGACGATACCGTCATTACCGTCCGCACCGATGTTTTGAGGAATGCAGACGGCTCGGTCGTGACCGAGGACATCTATGTCGGCAAGACGATCTCCGTCACAGGTCTCGTCGATCTGTACGACGGCAAGTATCAGGTTCGGGTCTCCAACATCAACAACATCACGTTTGAGTGAGCGGGGCGCACGAATCCAAACGATCAAAGGCAAAAAATATCAAAGGAGAAGAAAATATGAAAAAGAGATGGCTGGTTATGATCACCTCGCTGATGATGGCGGTCATATGCTGCTTCAGCTTTGCGGCGTGCAACGGCGGGGAAAAGAAAGAAGACCCCAACGAGACCGTAAAGACTGTGGCGAATGCGATCAAGATGATGTATGCCGAGACGAACACCGGCTCTCAGGGCTACTCGCTCGCGGGCAGGTGGCGCGTCGATGACGGCGTATATTGCGACATCACGTGGACGGCTACCGCAAAGACCGAGGGCATCGACATTGCGGAGTATGTCACGATCGGCGAGCGCGCCTCCGGCACCTATGAGGTCCCTGTCACCGTCCAGCAAGGATCGGTCGATATCACCTACACGCTGACGGGCTCCTTCACGATCGACGGCGTACAGGGCAGCACTTCCTTCGATAAGACGATTCCCGCGCTGAAAACAGCCGCCAACGACGGTACCGCCGAGCATCCTTTCACGGTCTCCGATGTGTTCATCATTGCGGAGACGCTGTCCAACGGCGGCTTCTATCAGAAGGACGGCAAGAATACGCGCGTCTACATCAAGGGTATCGTCGTCGATCCCGGTTCCTTCCAGGCGGCGAGCGGCTCTTATCCCGATGAGCTCGCATACGTCAAGATCGCCGACGAAGCGGACGACACAGACAACGCCGTCAGCATCGCGTATATCGTGTTCAACGATTACTTCAAGAACCCCGGGGACAAGACCGATCCTCTCTCCAAGGGCGATACCATCGTCGTGTACGCTTTCATTGAGAGATTCAACGACAAGCCTTCCATCTACTATGCGAAGGAAGATCCGGACGGAGAGAACTTATATCCCGAGATCACCAATTGGGAGAAGGCTCCCAAGACCGACGCCCAACTTGCCGAGGAAGCGGCGGACGCCGTCTCGATCGGCAGAACGCTCTACGTGCAGGCGAAGGAGTTCGACCTTCCCGCGAAGCAGGGCGATGCGACCCTTACGTGGGCTGTGAAGGGAACGTCCGACCTCGTCGAAGTGACGTCGGCGGGCAAGCTCAACGTGAAGTCTCTTCCGACGACGGATACCGAGGTCACCCTCACCGTCACCGCCACCGTCAATCAGGCGACGAAGGATAAGGACGTCAAGATCACCGTGGGCCCCGCGCCCGTTCCCGTGCATGCGGGCACCGCGGAAGATCCGTACACTGTTGCGGATGTCCTCGCGCTCGGCAAACTGTTCTACAATGAATCGTACCTCGGCAGCGATGGGAAAGCCGTTGAGATCTATGTGAAGGGCTTTGTCACCGACGCAGGTAAGATCTATGCACCTAAGAACAGCGACGACTTCTACATGAGCACCGTCTACATCGGCGATGAGAAGGGCGCACTCGACAAGAAGACCGATCTTCAGCTCTATACCGTTGCCTATGGCGAAGCGCTCCCGGCACCCGAGACCAAACCTACCGCCGCCACCATTTCGGCGGGCGACGAGGTCGTGGTCAAAGGCTACCTCAAAGATTACAAGGGGACGAAGGAGTTCGACAAGGACGGCGACCGTTATCCCGTGTTCACGGAGTATAAGGCAGTAGAAGTCGAGGCTCCCGCGCTTGACGCAGGTGACTACACCGAAACGCTTGACTTCACCTCTGGGTTTGCTACCTATGCGGCAGATTGGAGCGGATATGGCAGCCGCAACGTGTTGCTTTCCACCGTCGGCGCAAAGGATCTTGCGGGTACCGTTGTTCTGAGCAATGCGACGAAGCAGGCGGCTACCATCACCGACATGCCTACCATGGCGGCGCAAGATACAGCTCCTTGCTATGTCACGGTCAACGTTGCCAACGCAAACATCACGTCGGTGAAGTTCACCCTCAAGATGTGGACTGAGAAGAAGACGTTCAGCAAGATCGTGATCGAGACGACGACCGACGGCACCACGTGGACGCCCGTTGAAAGCACGGCTGTCAACAAGACGGATGCGGATTTCCCGATCGTTGATACGGGCGACAACGCGAACAACGTGTTCGAGCTGACGGGCATCACCGCCGATGTGAAGGCAGTGAGACTTAGCATTCAGACGACCAGCACCAAGAACACGCAGGTCGGGTTGGCATCGGTCGAGATCAAGGCGAATGTTCCCGCCGCCGCTGCCACCGCGCTCACCAGCAAGGACGCTTGAGTGTTCCCGAAGAACTCGGGCTGAATAGCGGTCTCTTTGCCGCCGCAGACGTTCGCGGAAGGGGATGTCTTGCAGACCTGCCGCTTCGGACAGACGGCATAGACGGGTAACGCCAACAAAGTAACGATAGCCCCGCACCGAAATGGTGCGGGGCTATATTGTCTGTCCGCCTTGTTATAATGCGGTGGAGATGTTTACTTCGCGGCGTTGCCGCTCGTGCCGTTGCAAGCAACGGGGCGACTCGAGAGCCCGCATCTGTTTGATGCGGACTCTCGGCTCAACATGACATAAGAAAATGGCGCTTGGTCTACAATAGAAGCCTCGCGCGGGGCAACATGACAGTAAAAGAACGTACGGACGGGGCAATTCGTTCTTCTGTCATTTCGACCGAAGCGAGCGAAGCGAGCGGAGTGGAGAAATCTCTACCTTGTTACAAAATAAGGTGGAGATGTTTCGACTCGCGCGCCCGCGTCCATTGGACGCGGGCGCGCGGCTCAACATGACAAAAAGAAAGACTCCGCCTCCGCTACTTCGGCGCAAAGCGTTTCGTGCCGCGCTTAGTCTACAATAGAAGCCTCGCGCGGGGCAACATGACATATGAGAGCATTCTAAAATGCCATGCCGTCCGACATTCCTTTAATGTCATGCCGAGCGTAGTCGAGGCATCTCTACCTTGTTATAATGCGGTGGAGATGTTTCGACTTCGGCTTCGCCTCCGCTCAACATGACATAAGAAAATGGCGCTTAGTCTACAATAGAAGCCTCGCGCGGGGCAACATGACAGTAAAAGAACGTGCGGGTGGGCAACTTGTTTTTCTGTCATTTCGACCGAAGCGAGCGGAGTGGAGAAATCTTTACCTTGTTACAAAATAAGGTAGAGATGCCTCGACAGGCTCGGCATGACAATAGGAAGAGCGGGGCAGGACAGTAAAAAGCGCGCGGGAGGGTCAGGCGAGGCGCTCCCATGCCGAAACGTCGGTCAGATCGGCGGAGAGGGGCGTGATCGAGATGTGTCCCGTCATCACGGCGTCGGTGTCGAGCCCGAGGTCGCGGGTGCCCCGATACAGGCACACGAGGTTGGGCTTCACCGTTCCGTCGGGAAGAAATTCAAAATCATCGGTATAGATGGCGGGACCCATGCGCGTGAGGAGAATCTCGTCGCCCGTCTGCGGAAAGTTCACGTTGACGATATTCGCAAAGGCGAACAAATTGCGCCTTTGCACCTCCGCGTATGCCCGTCCGAGGTTGTTCACGGCGTTTTCGAAGGAATTGAACGCCGCGGAGAAGGCGACGGACTTGACGCCGAGGAGCGCCGCCTCGAAGCACGCGGCGACTGTGCCCGAATAGTGGATGTCGCCGCCGAGGTTGGGTCCGTTATTGACGCCTGAAATGACGAGGTCGAACTGCCTCTTCATGCCGAGCACGGCGACGCGCACGCAGTCGGCGGGGGTGGAGTCCAAGCTGTACGCCTCGATGCCGCCGAACAGGTCGGAGCGCCTGATCTCGTACGCGCGGTGGATCTCGATGGAGTGGCTCTTGGCGCTCTGCTGGACTTTGGGGGCGACGATCGTGACTTCGCCGAGCGTCTTTGCCCAATCGGCGAGGTGCCTCAGCCCCTCCGCCTCGATGCCGTCGTCATTGGTCAACAAAATTTTCATAGCAGGTCTCCGTGTGTTTTCTTGAATTCGCCGAGGAGGGCGTCTGCGTCGCGGATGAGATCGTGCATCTCTTCGACGGAAAAGACGGTCGCGCCCGCCGCCATGTTGTGCCCGCCGCCGTGGTAGCGGATGGCGAGGTCGTTGATGCCCAAAAAACGGGAGCGAAGGCGCACGCGGATGTTGCGCTTTGCCGTGTTGTCGATGAAGGCGATCCAGATGAGACTGCCGCGGATGTCGGAGAGCTCGCCGACGACGTTGGACGCCGCCTCCAACGTGAGGCGGAAATGCTCCTGCGCGGCGGCGTCCATATAGATATAGGCGACGCCGTGTTCGGTGATGCGGATGTGGTCATAGACGTACGATTTGAGCGCGAACGCCTCGAACTCCTCCGTATAGAGGTGGGAGAAGAGCGTCTCGTAGTCCACGCCGAGATCGAGCATGGCTCCCGCGAGGCGCATGGTCTCGCCCGTCACTCCTTCGAAGCGGAACCTGCCGCTGTCCGTCACCATGCCCATGTAGACGAAGGTCGCCGCCTCGGGCGTGACGCGGAGCCTGTCGCGGAAGGTGAGGAGGAAGTCTGCGATCATCTCGCAGGCGGAGGAGCGAAAGTCCTCCACCCAATTCAGATCGCCGTAGGGGTCCGCCTCGATGTGGTGGTCGATCTTGACGATCTTCTCCGCCTTCGCATAGTTGTGGTTGGAGATCCTGTCCCGCGTGCCCGTGTCGATGACGATGAGGAGGGCGCCGCGGTAGACTTCTTCGGGGACGTCGTCCTCCTTTCCGCAGAAGGCGAGGTAGTCCGAAAAGTCGTCGTCGGCGAGAAAGACTCGCTTATTCGGATAGGTATCGCGCAAGACCCGCGCAAGCCCCATCGTGGAGCCGACGGCGTCGCCGTCGGGGCGGATGTGGCGGGAGATGACGATGGTGTCGTAGCGCTCGATGGTTTCGAGAATCTCTTGTTTGATATTCATACTTCCTCCGCGGCGAGGGCGTCGAGGTCGCCGAGGAGCCGCATGGCGGTCTCACGGTCGGGGACGATACACCCGCTCGCCTTCTTGTGCCCGCCGCCGCCGTACTTGACGGCGATGGGGTTGATGTTGCAACGGTTGGAGCGGAGCTCGGCATGTACGCCGTCCTCCGCCTCGGTGAAGTTGACCCATACGAACACGTTCTTGATGTCCCGCATGAGCCCCACGAGCCCCGACGAGGTCGCGTGCGCGGCGTCCTCGCAGTCGGGCAGTTCCTCGCGCGGCGTGTAGATGTACGCGACATTGTGCGCGGTGAACTTGATCTTGTGCATGTTGTCCGCCTTCTTGATGATCTCGGAGAAGTCCTCCGCGTACAGGTCGTAATACAGGCGGTTGAGGTCGATGGGCTGGGTGAGGAGGTAGGAAGCGAGGGCGAAGGTGCGGGAGGAGGTGGAGTCGAACATGAACCTGCCGCTGTCCGTCACCATGCCCATGTAGAGGGGGGTGGCAGAGGCGACGGAGAGTTTGAGCTTGCACGTCTTGGCGAACATGGCGACGAGCCCGCACGCGCTCTCGTACGAGCTGTCCACGACGTCGAGATCGGCGATTTTCTCGCAGTAGATGTGGTGGTCGAAGCGGAGGGTCGCCGCGGCGGTCTTATACCGCTCGTCGCAGATGAGGCGGGAGGAGCCGCAGTCGAGAATGACGGCGAGCGCGTCGCGGTAAAGCCCGTCGGGCACCTCGTCCATCTTCGCGTTCACGAAGGGCAGACGGAGCGCCTCGTCGCCGACGACGTACACCCGCTTGCCCTTGAAGTTGTCGCGGATGAGCGCGGCGAGCCCGAGCTGGCTGCCCAGCGCGTCGCCGTCGGGATGGGAATGGCGGTGGATGATGACGGTATCGTACTTTCGGATGAGTTTGAGCGCTTGTTTGAACATACTTTTCTCTCTTTGAATGGGATATGAGAATATCCAAAGTATATCATACCTTTGCGGATTTGTCAACCGTTGCGAAATCCTTTCCAAGCGGCTTGACAAACCCGTCCGCATTTCGTATAATAGGAGGGCATCCGATCTTACGGGGGGACCTTATGAGAAAGTACAGAATCCGAATCGGGCTCGACGTGGACGACACGCTCTATGAATGCAATTCGTACGCGGTGACCATCATCAACCGCAACCATCCCGACGAGGAGCCCATGCGCATCGAGGAGATCAACAGCTGGGGGAGGAGCGGCAGACACGCGGACGAGCGCATCGCCCTCTATTCCGACCCCGAATTCGTGCGCACGCAACCCATCACCGAGGGCGCGCAGGAGTTCGTGAAGAAGCTCTCCGAGATCGCCGACGTGTTCCTCATCACCGCCGTTCCCGCCCGCTGTATGAGCGCGCGCGCCGAGCGGCTCGTGCGGGATTTCCCCGAGATTCCCTCGCAGAACATCATCATCGGCACGCGGAAGGACGTCATCTCGCTCGACATCATGCTCGACGACGGCGCCCACAACATCTCCAATTCCCGCGCGGCGTATCCCGTGCTCTTCCGCAAGCCGTGGAACACGGGGCTCTCGGGCATCCTATCCGTCAACAGTTACGACGACTTTCTGCATTTCTGCGAGATGGTGCGCAATTCCTTCTCCGAGACCTTCCCGCGCCTGAAACAGGGCGGCGTGCTCTGCCTCGTGGGACCCTCAGGCTCCTCCAAGACGGAGATCGCGAACGAGCTCACGAAGCTGGAGGGGTTCGAGAAACCGCTCACCTCGACCACCCGTCCCCGCCGCTCCACGGAGGGGGAGGGCGCCTATCGCTTCATCGGCGAGGAGCAGTTCCTCCGCGAGATGAAGGCGGGAAGCTATATCGAGACGACGGTGTACAGCGGCTACCACTTCGGGACGTCCGAGAAGGACATCGCACCCATCGTGGAGCGGGGCGGCGTCGCCGTCATCCCCATCGACATCTGCGGCGCGATCACGCTCAAAAATCTCTACCGCAACCGCGCCATGCTCGTGTTCACCCGCCGTGAACGCGCCGAGGCGATCAAGAGCATCATCAGCCGCGACATCGACCTCGAGGACAAGACGCGGCGCATCATGTCCCTCGACTTCGAATACCGCAACAGCGAGGTGTGCGACGTGGAGGTGGCGGTCGGCGACGACGTCTGTCCCGCCGTTCAAAAAATCGTGGAGCTCATCCGTCAGGGCGAATAGTCCGCGGAAAAAGGAGGAGAAGATGAAAGATCTCGGAAAGAAACCCTATCTGTTTCCCATGCCGACGTATATGATCGGCACCTACAACGACGACGGGAGCGTGGACGTCATGATGATGGCGTGGGGCGGCGTCTGCGCGGAGGACATGGTGGCGCTCAACCTCGACGAGGACCACAAAACGTCCCGAAACCTCAAAGCGCGCAGGGCGTTCACCCTCGCCGTGCCAAGCGTGGAGACCCTCGGACCGTCCGACTTTCTCGGCATCGCCACCGCCAACCGCATGGCGGATAAGTTCGAACGGAGCGGCTTGCACGCCGTACGCAGTGCGCGGGTGGACGCGCCCGTCATCGAAGAGTATCCGCTCACCCTCGAATGCACCGTCGCCGAGATTCAGCAACAGCCCTACGGCTTGCGCGTGCTCGGCAAGATCGAGAACGTGCTCGCCGACGAGCGGGTGCTCGACGAAAAGGGACGGGTGGACGCGGGGAAGCTGCACGCCTTCTCCTTCGACCAGATGCGGAACGACTACTACGCCACGGGCGAAAAGGTCGGAACGGCGTGGAAGAGCGGCGTGCCGTACATGAAGAGATAGAAGCGCGCGGCGCCTTTTCCCGAGAAAAATTTCGTCTCGGGAAAAGGCGCCGCGAAATCGCTTGCAAAACGGCGAAGGCTCTGCTATAATAGGAGCGTCCGAGGCGTAGCGCAGTTTGGTAGCGCGCTTGGTTCGGGACCAAGAGGTCGTGGGTTCAAATCCCGTCGCCTCGACCAAAACTCGGTCCACCCGTTTGGGTGGACCGAGTTTTGT
>CANPXX010000015.1 GCA_947587085.1 uncultured Clostridia bacterium
GCTCCGGCTCCTCGGGGGGAGGTTCGACGCAAAACGACGATCCCTTCTCCGATTTCTGATCGCTCCCGCCTCCAAGCAAACGGCGCTTGGCAAATTTCTTCAAACGACAGGGACACCCGAATTGCGGGTGTCCCGTTTTTTGTTCCGGCGGGCAAAGCGACTTCCGAGAGGAAGAGCGTTTCGTCATGCCCGCGGCAAACAAGAATGTGCGCGGGGGACGTGCACATTTCGGAAAAAAATCATACATTGGAATGGAGGACCTTCGGAAGAGGAGGGCTTCCCAGATTCTATGATAAACACAAAAGACGGGTACAGCCGTACCCGAAGAATCATCAAACGGATCTTGATCTCCGTCCTGCTCTTGATGGGAGCGGGCGGCGTCATCATGATAGGTTGCCTCACAAGCGGATGCGGGCTGTTCGGCTATCAGGCGCGGATCGTCATGTCCTCGTCGATGGAGAAGAGCCCGCAGACCGACGCCGAGCAATATGCCATACGGGACATCCCCGCAGAGAGTCTCATCTTCATCCGACTCGTCCCGCGCAGCGAACGCGCGCGCGACGCCTTCTATTCGGGGCTTGAAGCGGGCGATGTTCTGACGTTTTCCTATACGGTCATCGGCGGGAGCACCGTCGTCACGCACAGGATCCAACGCATCGAAGGGCGGGGCGGCGGGTACACCATCGTGCTTTGCGGCGACAACGGGACGAATGTCGGCACGCAGACGATCGATACGTCCGACGCGCAGAGTCCCAACCGCGTGATCGGAAAGGTGGTCGCCACGAGTCATTTTCTCGGCGTTCTTTTCAACCTCTTTCGGCAACCGCAATGGATCGCCGTTCTCTGCTTGGCAGGTTCGGCGGTGATGCTCATGGAAACGCTCAAACGCAAGGGCAGTCTTTCCTTCGAGCCGAAGTCCCTCCGCGCAGAGGGAACTATGAAAAATAAAATATTTGTACTGGCTGTTGCACTCTTGTTATGTTGTTTTGCGGTCGCGATCGGCGTGTCTTACGGGCTGTACGACGAAACGGTGTCCGTCCAAACCCATCTCGTGGCGGGCTCGCTCAAAGCGACGCTTGAACGGGTGAAGCTCACGACCTATAACATCGGCAGCGACGGCAACTTTGCGAGCGTCGTCGATGAGCAGGTCAAGGACTTTTCAACGGGGACCAAGGACAGCATTTTCGGCATCACCGCGGGTACGGTGGCGGCGCCGGGGAGCACATTTACCGCAGAGATGCGGATCGCGAACGGCGGCGACGTGGCGTTCTACTACTATCTCGAGACCTTTTGCAATGCGGTGGTGAGCGACCAGACCTTCGCTTCCATGTTGCAGCTGACGGTCTCTTCGGAGGACGGCGCGGAGCGCGAAGTGCGTCTTAGCGATGGGTTGACGTCGGGTACGGACGGCGAGGCGATCGGGTCGGTCGATGTGGGCGAATCCGAAATCTTCACCGTGACGCTCAAATTCCTCGACGATCCGAACAACAATAAAGTAGAAAATAAGTTTGTCCTGTTCGACCTTTGCATTCACGCCGTGCAGAAGATCGACGCGGCATAGCGGGATAAAATAGGGCACGCCGAGGCGGTTCGCTTCGGCGTGTTTTCTCGTGTTCCGCATCCTTGAAAGCGGCAATGGGGGAGGGTTTTGGCGGACGCTCAGCAAAGAATCGGCTTCCATGCAAAGGGAAGAAGATCTCTCGCCCTTACTTTTATCAGCTTTCCGTTTTCGTCGTTGACGATCACTTTGATGTCGGGACAGTATTCGAACAGCATTTGCCGACAATTCCCGCAGGGCGGGATGACTCCGTTCAATGCCTTCTCATGGACGGCGACGATGGTGTCGAACTCCCGTTCTCCCGCCGAGACCGCTATGCCCATCGTGACGTACTCTGCGCACGAGCCGTGGATCCCGTCGCAGTTGACGCCCCTGTAGATCTTCCCGTTCGTGCATAGAAGAGCGGTGCCTACCGTGTGGTTGTACACGCCGTCGTCGAAGTTTTCTTTCAAGACCTCGAGGGCGGTTTCGATCAAGGTTTTGTCCGTCTCGTTCAATTCAAATCGTTCCATACTTGAATCATTATACCATACTTACGGCGGGCAAGGCAAGCAAAAACGCCTGAGCGCCTTCCGATCGTGCGCCGCTGCCCGAACGTTCTTTTTGGCGTCGGGCGGGGCGTGCCACTGCGTGGTCCGCTTATCCGCCCCTGATTGTCAAGAAAAGGGACACCCAACAGGATGTCCCTTTTCGTGGTGGAGCATTGATATCCTAAAACGAACAATTCTAAACCATTAAATACCGTTATAATTATCCCATCTCCACCGCAGAAATTCCCTATTTGTAAATTCTGGAATAACAATTCGCGGAGGAATCGTTGCGCCATAATCCATTCGGGCACGGTTAGATAATTCGACAAGGCCATCGGGAGCAATTCGCAAATGTCCAGCATCAAACAGCAGATGAATATCCGTTCTCATTGAAAATCCGTTGGCAATCGTATCCTCACCTTTATACTTGAATGGTTTAATATGCGCGGCTTCAAGAACTTCTGGCATTGTAACATTCGTAATAATACAACGCGGACAAGCGGAAAGGACAGCCTTTCTAAATGATGCCTGATTGGGCCTATATGTACCTTGAACTCTTTTGCGTTCTACTTCAGATGCTATGTTAGTTGTTCTAATTTGTTCAATAGCAACTTTAAGCGAAGCGTCTGTAATTGGCGTACTCAAAATGGCGTTGATTTCATCAAGGATCAAGGGGTTAAGCAAATATTTTTCGTCAGCACGCGCGGCTTCACCAATTCTGTTGATATAGCCGTAATTTTCCAAAAACAACAAGAACTCTCTTGCTATTCTAAAATCGTTTGCACCCACACAGCAGTCTGGCCACTTTTCAAGATTAATTTCTCCTTGTCTGTGCCAACAAATAAAATTTACATAATCTTCCGTATTGGCATGAACACCTGATAGCGGTATTATGATTTTTGTTAACTCCTCTGTGGTTAAATATCCTTGTCCGCGCTTTTGTAATTCGCAAATCGTTCCAAGAATAATTCGTAATGGATAAATAATCAAACTATGACTTTCCCATTCTAAACATTCCTCTTCGCCCTGAATCGCTTCGTTTGGCAACTTAAATGTTTGAACGGTAATAGCAGAAAATTCCGTTTGAGAAATTTCACGGTCAGCGACTCTTCGACCAAATTCAGTCAATTTAATAATACCGCTACGGTCGCCCTGTGGGATTAGACCAACGGCTCTCCAATATTGTCCAGAATTACGAATCAAATTGCGTTCTCCAGTTCGTCGGGCTAAATCAACGCCAATAGAATCCTCTATATCCTGAGATAAATCTATTAATTCCTGTGCAAATTCTTGGGAGCTATATTTATATTTTCCCTCAAGTTTCTTCATTCTAAATAATACACCAAGTAATACGACAGGATCGTTTATACCTTCCGTGCATTGTAAGCAAGCCCATTTCCACTTAAAGTTCGCGAATGGTTTTTGCGGAATGAAAGTTTTATCGAACATTTTCAGCCCTCCCTGTTTTGATAGTTATTAAATACTTCTGCAATGGCTTTCCCCAATAACGGAGGAACGGCATTCCCTATTTGCCTATATACGGAGGAATTATTTCCAAAAAATTCATAGTCCACAGGGAAACTTTGTATTGAAGCCAATTCTCTGCAAGTCATACGACGTTCGGCGTTAGGGTGCGGGAGGATAACGACCCCGCCCCTATTATCGCCTCTGGCTGTTACCGTTGGTGCTGGCTTGTCTGGATCTAATCTTCTGTGCCCTATATATCCGTTGAAATTCAGCTTATATTTTGAATAAGTGTGATTTTTCAATCCATTGGGACAATCTGGATTAGGCAAATTCGCCAATGCTTCTGAAACGCTAACCCATTTTTTTAATCCATTTGTTCCACTTTCATTATGGGTTTCCGTGGGATATGTATATTTGAAGTCGACATCGTTTCTTACTCCAACAATAATTACGCGCTGTCTAATTTGCGGAACACCAAAATCCGCAGCATTAAGAACTTTTTTCTGAACAATGTATCCCAAATTGGCAAAATCATTCATAATCATATCAATGACTTTACCCTTTCCTAAACTTAAAATTCCTTTCACATTTTCTGCGACAAAAAATTTGGGACGTTTCTCTTCGATAATTCTAATGAGTTGCTTATACAATGAATTTCTCAAATCGCCCTCAAAACGTTTCATATTGGCGACAGAGAACCCTTGACAAGGAAATCCACCAATAATTATATCACAGTCTGGAATATCACTTGCGTTAATCCGCGCTATATCTTCGCAAATAATATGTTCGCCAAGATTGTGCCTATATGTCATAACAGCATCTTCATATAAATCGTTTGCCCAAATAATGGTATGCCCCGCCAACACAAATCCCAAATCCAAGCCACCTGCTCCACTAAACAATGATACAACTTTCATATACCAGCTCGCTCCAATCTAATTAATTCTTCTCCCAGCAACTTCGCAAATTCTACAGGGACTGCATTCCCAATTTGCCTATAACAGGAGTTCATAGCTCCATTGAAATGAAATGTGTCGGGGAAGGTTTGAATGCGGGCACTTTCGCGAATCGTCAGGCGACGCTTACCATTATAATGCGGGATAGCACATACGCCACCTTTCCCATTGCCTCGAGCAAGTATAGTGGGCGAGGGCTTATCTGGATCAGTCGGCCTATGTCCTGTAAAATTTCTATAATTGAGTTTATAGGAAGAATAAATATTGTTTAATACATCATTTGGCTCATCGGGGTCAGGTATATCATCGATTGCTTCCCTAATGCTAACCCATTTTTTTAATTTGTCCGTTGGCTTACAAGAGTGCGTTTGTTGCGGAAATCTAAACAATAAGTCCTCTCCAATACTCCTATTTTGTCCTATAAAAATCACTCTTTGTCGAGTTTGCGGCACACCAAAATCGGCCATATTTATGGGATATACTGCAACGACATACCCAGCTCTTGTAAAATCAGCGACAATTTGTTTGATTGCTTCACCCTTTCCTAAGCTTAAAATCCCCCTAACGTTTTCTGCAATGAAGAATTTAGGTTGTTTTATTTTGATTGCATTATAAAAAAATCTGTATAAAAAGTTTCGCTCATCTTCCATAGCTCTTTTCATATTGGCTACGGAAAATCCTTGACACGGGAATCCACCCACAACAACTTCTGCATCGGGCAATGTATGAATAGCTATGTTGCGAATATCTTCACAAATAATATTTTTTCCAATGTTCTCTTGATACGTTGCGACGGCATCTTTATCAATATCGTTTGCCCAGATGATCTTGTTCTCAGCCAAGATCAGCCCTAAATCAAGGCCACCGCAACCACTAAACAGGCTGATGATATTCATGGGGGATATTCCTCTTTGGATTTTTTTAATTATATCATAAGTAGACTTTTTTTTCAAGCATATAAAGCTCCTAAAAATAAAAATGGCTCTTTGGCGGGTGCTTGAATAAAACGAGCGCGGCGTCGTAGGAACTCCTCCGTCGCGAGGGGGTGGATTACTTCGTTCCCTTTGGAAATTACTTCGCCTACGGCTTGTGCCGCGCTTGGATGAAATTAGAACGCGCACGGGACATGCCGCCCTTCGGTAATATCGAACGTGCGGACAGGACGAACCACTTCGTGGTTCGCTTATCCGCCCACGACCGTCACGAAAAGGGACTGGCAGACGGCTTTTCATAGGGACTTTGAAAAGCCGTAGGTAGATTTTGCCGACATCCCTAAAGGGGGCCATCGGCAAAGCTTCGCAAACTTCGTTTGCTCGCACGAACCACCGTCGGGGTTCTTTTTGCCACCCCTGACCGTCAGCACAAGGGGCGCCCGATCGGGCGCCCCTTGTGCTGGTGGGCAGGGGTGGATTCGAACCACCGAAGTCATTGACGTCAGATTTACAGTCTGATCCATTTGGCCGCTCTGGAACCTACCCGTATATGAAATTGCAAGGTCAATCGTTGGAGCCGGTGACAGGAATCGAACCTGCAACCTGCTGATTACAAATCAGCTGCTCTGCCGATTGAGCTACACCGGCGAGGTGGTGCCTTGGGGCGGAATCGAACCACCGACAGACGGATTTTCAGTCCGTTGCTCTACCATCTGAGCTACCAAGGCATAAGCCTTTTCAAGGCGGGAGCCTCATTCTGAGGAATGGGGCTCCCTTTGGTTTGGCGACCCAAAACGGGCTCGAACCGTCGACCTCCAGCGTGACAGGCTGGCGCTCTAACCAACTGAGCTATTGGGCCATAGAGGGTATGGCGGATAGTCGCTCCGTAAAAACGTTTGGTGGGCCTTCACGGACTTGAACCGCGGACCAATCGGTTATGAGCCGACCGCTCTGACCAACTGAGCTAAAGGCCCGCATGTTCGGGCGACGAACCGCAATGCTTGTTTATCATAGTATAATCGGCGGGAATTGTCAAGTGATTTTTCGCTGATTTTTACAATTTTTTTTCGACGCAAAGGGTGTGATTTCGCCGCTTTCCCCTCAAATTCCCGCATGGCTTCCGTGTTACAATTTCAAAAACGCATTCAAAGGGGGATTCCTCATGCAGATGATGGGCAGCCGCAGGGGAGACAATCTCTATATTTTTCTCTCGGGCGAGCTCGACGAGCATACCGTTGCCGACGTCCGCACGCGCACCGATCGCCTCATCGACGAGAACGCGGGGCTCTCGCGCGCCGTGTTCAATCTTGCGGGGCTCAAATTCATGGACTCGACGGGCATCGGATTTCTCATCGGGCGCTACAAGAAGTTGCGCAAATACGGCATGGCGATGTTTCTCGAACAGCCCGAGCCCAACGCAGACAAGATTCTCTCGCTCAGCGGAATCTATTCGCTGATGCCGAAAATTTAGGGGACGAATATGAACGAAATGCAATTGAAGTTTCTCTCGCGCTCGGAGAACGAGGTCTTCGCGCGCAACGCGGTGGCGGCGTTCGCTCTGCCCTTGGAGCCCAGCCTCTCCGAGCTCTCCGACGTAAAGACAGCCGTCTCCGAGGCGGTGACGAATTGCATCGTCCACGGCTATGCGGGCGGGGAGGGGTGGATCACCGTTCTATGCCGTACGGACGGCGACAGGCTGGAACTCGAGATCTCCGACGAGGGGAAGGGCATCGAGGACGTGGAGCGCGCCCTCCAACCTTTCTACACTTCTCTCGCGGGGGAGGAGCGCTCCGGCATGGGCTTCACCATCATGCAGACGTTTATGACGGAATTCTCCGTCGTCTCCGAGGTGGGGAAGGGGACGCGGGTGCGGATGAGCAAGCGATTCGGCGCGGGAGCGCCTCAGAGGGCGGCGAATGCTCAATGAATCCGAGACGCTCTCCCTCCTGCGCCGCGCAAAGACAGGCGACTCCGACGCAAAGGAGCGGCTTCTCTCCAACAACACATCCCTCTTGAAGTGCATCTTGAAGCGCTACCTCGGCAAGGGCGTGGAGTACGACGATCTCTACTCCCTCGCCTGTATGGGGTTTTTGAAGGCGATCAACGGCTTCGACGAGAGCTTCGGCGTGCGCTTCTCCACCTACGCCGTGCCTATGATCGCGGGGGAGATCAAGCGCTTCCTGCGCGACGACGGCAGCGTGAAGGTGTCCCGTGCGATGAAAAAGACGGCGCGGGACATGAACCGCTACATCGAGGCGTACGCCCTCGAACACGGGCGGCAGCCCACCGTGAAGGAGCTCGCCGCGGCGTTTTCGCTCGAAGAGGGGGAGGTCGTGTTCACGCTCGGGTCCAGCCGCATGCCCGTCTCCATCTATGAGCAATCCGACTACAAGGATGAGAAATCCACCACGCTCGCGGAGAAGCTCCCCGCCAAGGACAGCCCCGAGGAGATGATCGACCGCCTCATCCTGCGGCAGGCGATCGACAAGCTCCCCGAGCGGGAGAAGAAGATCGTGGTGCTCCGCTACTTTCGGGACATGACCCAGAGCGAAGTCGCCAAGGCGATCGGGGTGAGTCAGGTGCAGATCTCGCGTATCGAGAGCCGCATCATCTCCCAATTCAAGCGGGAGCTCTCGGGATAGAAAGGGCGGTCCCGCGCGGGGAGCATGATCGCCGTGCGCACGAAATGTGCGCGACGCGCGCGCGGGCGCGCACAAAAATGTTTTTTTGGTGAAAAATTCTTTTTTGTGCGAGGAACGTTTGACAGAAAGCGCGGGATATGATAGGATAATACCATAAGCATTGTAGCGTAAATTTCCTTGGGAGATTTGCGCATTTCTTTGTTTGTGCGTTCCCGTAAGGGAATCGGAGGTGAAAGTTTGTTAAAGACGTTGATGAAATGTATCCGCGAGTATAAACTCGCGACCATCCTCTCGCCCATCTTCGTAACGTGCGAAGTGGTGTTGGAGTGCTTGATCCCGTGGATCACGGCGAATCTCGTGAAGATGATCCGCGTGACCTCCGAGACGGGCATTGTGATGTGGGGGAGCGGGAGCTCGTGGGAGACGCTCGGCATCGGGCAGTATGCGCTCATCCTCGTGGCGATCGCCATCGCCTCGCTCATCTGCGGCGCGCTCTCGGGGCTGTTCTGCGCGAAGGCTTCGGCGGGCTTCGCGAAGAATTTGCGAAAGGACCTCTATTACAAGGTACAGGATTTCTCCTTCGAGAACATCGACAAGTTCTCGACACCCTCCCTCGTCACCCGCATGACGACGGACATCACCAACGTGCAGATCGCATTCATGATGATCATTCGCGTCGCGGTGCGCAGTCCCATGATGATGATCTTCTCGGCGGTGATGGCGTTCAACATGGCGGGCAATCTCGCGTGGATCTTCGTGGCGGTCATCCCGCCCCTCGCGGCAATCCTCTTCTTCATCATGTGGAAGACGATGCCTCTTTTCCGCCGCGTGTTCAAAAAGTACGATAATCTCAACGAGAGCATACAGGAGAACGTGAACGGCATCCGCGTCGTGAAATCGTATGTGCGCGAGGAGTATGAGATGGAGAAGTTCGACCGCGCCGCTACCGACGTGCAGAGGGACTTCACCAAGGCGGAGCGCATCCTCGCGTGGAACAACCCCGTGATGCAGCTCTTCTTCTACGGCGTGCTGTCCACGGTGCTCTTCGTGGGCTCTTGGGTCATTCTCGACAACGTGAACGTCGGCTTCGGCGTCACGGTGGCGCCCGAGGACGTCTCCCAGATCATCGTCTATGGGATGCAGATCCTCATGTCGCTCATGATGTTCTCCATGATCTTTGCGATGGTCACCATGTCCATCGAGAGCGCCCGCCGTATCTGCGAGATCCTCAACGAAAAGAGTACGCTCGTGAGCCCCGCGGACCCCGTGCGCGAAGTGGCGGACGGCTCCATCGATTTCGAGGACGTGAGCTTCAAGTACTCTGCCGCGGCGGAGCGGAACGTGCTCGAGGACATCGATCTGCACATCCGTTCGGGGGAGACGATCGGCATCATCGGCGGAACGGGCTCCTCCAAGACGTCGCTCGTCAACCTCGTCTCCCGTCTCTATGACGTGACGGAGGGATGCGTGAAGGTGGGCGGCAGGGACGTGCGCGAGTACGATCTGGAGACTTTGCGCAACGAGGTCGCTGTCGTTCTGCAAAAGAACGTCCTCTTCTCGGGGACCATCAAGGAGAACCTGCGCTGGGGCAACCCGGACGCCACCGACGAGGAGCTCGTTGAGGCGTGCAGGCTGGCGCAGGCGGACGAATTCATCCGCTCCTTCCCCAAGCAGTACGATACATACATCGAGCAGGGGGGCACCAACGTTTCGGGCGGGCAGAAGCAACGCCTGTGCATCGCGCGGGCGCTCCTCAAAAAGCCGAAGATCCTCATCCTCGACGACTCGACGTCGGCGGTGGATACGCATACGGACGCGCTCATCCGCAAGGCGTTCCGCGAATTCATCCCCACGACCACCAAGATCATCATCGCGCAACGCACCTCGTCGGTGGAGGACGCTGACCGCATCGTCGTGATGGACAGCGGGCGGATCGACGCGGTGGGCACCCATGAGGAGCTCCTCGCGGGCAACGCCATCTATTCCGAGGTGTACAGGACGCAGAACAAGGGCGGCAAGGCGATCTCCTCGCTCGGGGAGATGGGCGAGCTCTCGGAGCAGACCGAGGGAAAGGAGGACGCGGACAATGGCTAAGATGTCGATGCGTCCCGCCGCACGCGGCGGAAAACCTGCGCTCAGAGCGCCCAGGGGGACCTTCGCGCGGACGATGAAGGCGCTCTTCCGCTTCTATCCGCGCATGGCGCCCCTCACCCTCCTTCTCATCGTGGTGAACGCGGTCATCTCCGCGCTGCCTGCCCTCTTCATGGGCAACATCTACACGGTGCTCGAGACCGCGGGGCTTTCGGGCGGCTGGGCGGCGTACGGCGGGGAGATCACGCGGAACATGCTCACCCTCATCGGGCTGTACATCGTCTCGCTCGCCGCGGGCGCGGTGGATAAACAGCTCGTCGCGATCATGACGCAGGGCTTCTTGAAGAAGATGCGCGAGCAGATGTTCAACGGCATGCAGGGACTTCCGCTCCGCTACTTCGATACGCATAACCACGGCGATATCATGAGTTATTACACCAACGATATCGACACGCTCCGCCAGATGATCTCGCAGTCTCTGCCCCAGCTCCTCACGTCGGGCGTGATGGTCATCACGGTGTTCTTCATGATGATCTACTACAACGTGTGGCTCTCGCTCATCGTGCTCGCGAGCATCGTCTTCATCCTCTTCGTCACCAAAGTGATCGGCGGCGGCGCGGGGAAGTACTTCCTCGGACAGCAGCGCGCCGTGGCGCGGACGGAGGGATACATCGAGGAGATGATGAACGGGCAGAAGGTCGTCAAGGTGTTCTGCCACGAGGAGGCGGCGAAGGCGGGCTTCGATGCGGTCAACGATGACCTGTGCGAGCAGTCCACCAAGGCGAACGCCTATGCCAACATGCTCATGCCCATCCTCGGCAACTTCGGGCATGTGCTCTATGTGCTCATCGCCGTCATGGGCGGCGTGTTCATCCTCAACGGCATGACGGACAATGTGGGGCTCAGCGCCCTCATCGATCCCTCCAAATTCGCGCTCTTCACGCCCGCCATCATCCTCGCCTTCTTGCAGGCGGCGCGCCAATTCTCCAACAACATCAACCAGGTCTCCAACCAGGTGAACTCCGTCATCATGGGACTTGCGGGCGCCGCGCGCGTCTTTGCGCTCATCGACGAGAAGCCGGAGGCGGACGAGGGGTATGTCACCCTCGTGAACGCAAGGGAGCGGGAGGACGGGACCCTCGAAGAGTGCGCCGAGCGCACTGGCGTCTGGGCGTGGAAGCACCCGCACAAGGCGGACGGCACCGTCACGTACGAGCGCCTGTGCGGCGACATCCGCATGTTCGACGTGGACTTCGGCTATGTGCCCGAGAAGATCGTCTTGCACGACATCAGCCTGTATGCCCGCCCGGGGCAGAAGGTCGCCTTCGTGGGCGCGACGGGCGCGGGCAAGACGACGATCACCAACCTCCTCACGCGGTTCTACGACATACAGGACGGCAAGATCCGCTACGACGGCATCAACGTGACCAAGATCAAGAAGGGGGAGCTGAGGAGAGCCATCGGCATGGTGTTGCAGGACACCAACCTCTTCACGGGCACCGTGATGGAGAATATCCGTTACGGCAAGTTGGACGCGACGGACGAGGAGTGCGTGGCGGCGGCGAAGCTCGCGGGCGCGGACGACTTCATCACCCGTCTGCCCGAAGGGTATCAGACGATGCTGCACCAGAACGGCGCCAACCTCTCGCAGGGACAGCGCCAGCTCCTCTCCATCGCGCGCGCGGCGGTGGCGGACCCGCCCGTCATGATTTTGGACGAGGCGACGAGCTCCATCGATACCCGCACCGAGGCGATCGTCCAGCGCGGCATGGATAAACTCATGGAGGGGAGAACGGTGTTCGTCATCGCGCACCGCCTCTCCACCGTCAAGAACAGCAACGTCATCATGGTGCTCGAACAGGGACGCATCATCGAGCGCGGCACGCACGACCAGCTCATCGACTTGAAGGGCAAGTACTACCAGCTCTATACGGGCGCCTTCGAGTTGGAGTGAGCGCCGAAGCGCCGTACGGACGATAAAAAAATGCGCCCGCCGCGGGATTCCGCGGCGGGCGCATCCCATGTTTTCAGTATTGCGCTCCGTCCTCGCCGATGCGGATGGGGGCGGCATACAGCGCGCACAGCCCCTGTTTCAGCCATTCATAGTCGGCGATCGCCATCGTCTCCACGGCGGAGTGCATGGCGAGCTGGGCGATGCCGATGTCCACGGAGGGGACGCCCACCTGCCGCAGGGAGACGGCGCCCAGCGTGCTCCCGCTCTTCAGGTCGGAGCGGTTGAAGAAGGATTGGCATTTCACGCCGCTCCGCGCGAGGACGCGCTTGACGACGGCGGAGGTGAGCGCGTCCGTCGTGTATGCGCCGCCCGCATGCGACTTGATGACCACGCCTCCGCCCATCACGGCGCGGTTTGCGGGGTCGCACAGCTCGGGATGGTTGGGGTGGACGGAGTGGGCGTTGTCGAGCGATACGAGCAGGGAGGAGCCGAGCGCGGCGAGGTGCTCGCTCTTCCCGCGCCCCTGCGCCTCGGCGATGCGGGCAAGCACGGCGCGCAAAAAGTCGCTTCCCGCGCCCTGCCTCGTCCCGCTCCCGATCTCCTCGCTGTCGAAGCAGACGGCGACGTTCGTCCCCTCGCCCTCGGTGCGGCACAGCGCCGTGAGGGAGGCGAGCACGCCCGTAAGGTCGTCGAGGCGGGGGGAGGAGAAAAATTCCCCGTGCGCGCCGCTCACGAAGGGGGGCTCGTCGGGCACGGCGAAGAGATCGTAGGAGACGGGGTCGCCGAGGAGCTGTTCAAGCTCGGTCTTGCCGAGGGAGAGGAGGGGGAGCTCCTTCTGCGGATCGACGGAGAATTTCTCGTTCGCGTCGCGGTGCATGTGGATGGCGAGGGAGGGGAGCACCACGCAGAAATCGCTCACGATGGGCTTCGAAAGCAGCCTACCGTTCTCTTCGTACACGGCGCGTCCCGCGAGGCGGAGCGGACGGTCGAAGAAGGTGTAGCCGAGGGCGCCGCCGTACGGCTCGGTGTCGAGGCGGGTGAAAAGGGCGTCCGAGAGGGCGCTCTCCTTCAATTTGAAGGAGGGGGAATCGGTGTGCGAGGCGACCAGCTTAAACCCGCCCTTCGCGGAATAGCGGAAGGCGGCGAGGCTGGATCCGCCCCGCACCGTAAAGTACTTGCCGCCCTCCCGCAACGTCCACCGTTCTCCTTCGGAGAGGCGGGTAAATCCCTCCCGCTGTAAGAGGCGCACGCAGTTCTCCGTCGCCTGATAGGCGGTGTAGGAAGCCGATAAAAATTCGCGAAGCTGTTCCATCGTGTTCTCCATGGCGTTTTTCTTTCATTATACACGCTTCGGGCGCAACTTGCAAGCGTTTCCCGCGCGCCCGTCCTGCGAAAAAGGAGGATGCGGCGGCACCTTTTTTGCGTTTTGCTCTTGAAATGGGGCGCGGAATCTGCTATACTTGTCTTTGGCAAAGGAGAGAATATGTGGTTTGACGAATCGGTGTTCTATCAGATCTATCCGCTCGGCTTTTGCGGCGCGGAGCGGGAGAACGACTTCGGCGCGGTGCGCCACCGCCTCGGGAAGATCGGGGCGGAGATTCCCCGCCTCAAAGAGCTCGGCGTGGGCGCGGTGCTCTTCAACCCGCTCTTCGAGAGCGAACGGCACGGGTACGACACGGCGGATTTTTTCACCGTGGACCGCCGTCTCGGCACCAATGAAGAGTTCAAGGCGCTCGTGCGCGCCTTCCATGAAGCGGGCATCCGCGTCGTGCTCGACGGCGTGTTCAACCATACGGGCAGGGCGTTCCCGCCCTTTCGGGAGGTGCTCGAACGGCGGGAGGAGACGCCCTACCGCTTTTGGTTCAACATCGACTTTCGCGGCAATTCCCGCTACAACGACGGGCTGAATTACGAGAATTGGGAGGGGCATCCCGAGCTCGTCAAACTCCGCCTCGAAAATGTGGACTTGCAGAACTACCTCATGGACGCGGTGCGCTTCTGGATTCGGGAGTTCGACATCGACGGTCTGCGCCTCGACGTGAGCTATCTCCTCCCGCCGTGGTTCATGGAACTGCTTCGCCGCACGGTGCGCGCGGAGAAGGCGGATTTCTTCCTCTTGGGGGAGGTCATCCACCTCACCAACTTCGGGCAGAACGTCCGCCCCGAACGCCTCGACAGTATCACCGATTACGAGTGCTTCCGCGGCATGCTCTCGGCGTTCAACAGCCGCAACCTGTTCGAGATCGAGTACTCCCTCACCCGCCTCTTCGGGAGCTTCGAATGGACGCTGTACCGCGGCAAGAATCTGTTCTCCTTCGTGGACAACCACGACGTGGAGCGCGCCGCCACCGCCCTCAAAGAGAAGCGTGCTCTCCCCGCTCTCTATACCCTCCTGTTCACCATGCCGGGCATCCCCTGCGTCTATTACGGCTCGGAATACGGCGCGGAAGGGGACAAGTCGGACCTCGACTATCGGCTCCGCCCCTGCATCGACGAGCTCGACAGGAGCGCCCATCCCGAGCTGTACGCCCATATAAGGAAGCTCGCCGGACTTCGTCGCCGCTCCCATGCGCTCTCCTATGGGAGCTACCGCAAGGCGACGGTGCAGAGCACCTCTCTCTCCTTCGTGCGCGAGACGGCGGAGGAGGAGATCGTCGTCGCCATCAACATCGGCGAGGGCGACTGTACCGTCCGCGTGGAGGAGGCGGAGGGGACCGACCTCCTTACGGGACAGGTGCGCAATCTCAACGATATCTATCTGCCGCCCTTCACGTCCGCCGTCTACCGCCGAAACCGTTGAATTTCGGCAAACGCAACCGCAAGTTGACAAATCGCAACGGCAAAGCGGTTGTATTCGCGCCTCGGCGGAGAGGGGCATGGCGCAGAGCAAACGGACGGGGAGCAGGCGCCTTGTGAAGAACCCTTCGAAGAGCCCCTTAAAGCACAGGGCGCGCCTTCTCGGATAGCTTTCGAAATAAAAGCCGCCCCCGTCTCTGCGGAGATGGGGGCGGCTTTATAGGATGAATGCGCTACATGGCGGGGATGAGCAACATCGTGCGGAAGAGCACGGTGAGAATCATGCAGGAGAGGATGATTCCCGCATAGGAGAGCCACAGCCCCGAATCGGTGCGCTTGGATACATGTCTCCCGATGAAGGAGAGCACGAGCCCGACGGGCGGGATGATGCAAAAGATCAGCCCGAGAATCGCCCACACGTTTTTGCGTTTTTTGGCGTCGGGATCGGTCGTGCCGTCCTTGCGCGAGATGCCGATCACGCGCGCGCCGCACACGGGGCACACGCCGCCCCGCGGCACGATCTTCCCGCAATATTCGCACTTCATGCCTTGTCGCTCCGATGGGTCAGAAGGGAGAAGGTCTCTTCGGTCGGCTTGCGCTTCTTCTCCCGCACGGGATACCCTTCCGCGGGATAGCCGAGCGCCACCACGACGGGGACGCGCGTCTTGTCGCCCAAGCCGAGGAGGGCGCGCAGTCTGGCTTCGTCGCGCCAGCCTAGGATACAGCTTCCCACGCCCGCCGCCTCCGCCGCGAGTACGAGATGGGCGGTGAGGAGCCCGAGGTCGTGGAGCACGAATTCATTCTCTTTGAGCAGGGCGCCGACCTTCATGAACCCGCCGTTTTTGCCCTCCGCCACGACGACGAGCGCGGCGGCGCGGCTCGCGAACGCATTCATGCCGAGCCGTTGCAGGGCGGGCAGGACTTCCTCCTTCTTTTCGCCCGTCAGCGCGATGAGCCGCCACGGCTGGGCGTTGGTCGCCGAGGGGGCGAGAAGGGCGGTACGGCAGATCTCTGTAAGGAGATCTTCGGGCAATTTCTTGTCCGCAAATTCGCGGCAGCTCTGGCGGTGCAGATAGAGGGAACGAAGTTCATTGAGATCCATTTTCTTTCTCCTTATCAAGGGCGCTCCGACCGATCGCGGCGCGCCGTTTGAAAAAGCCGCCGCATCTGCGGCGGCTTTCCCATTTACTTTGCCAAACTCTTCTTCGCCTTTTCGACGACGTTCTCTACGGTGAAGCCGAACTTCTTGAAGAGCAGGGGCGCGGGACCGCTTGCGCCGAAGGTGCTCATCGCGACGATCTCGCCCTTGTCGCCCGCATACTTATACCAGCTGTACGGCGAGCCCGCCTCGACGCACACGCGCGCCTTGACGGCGGAGGGAATCACGCTCTCCTTATATTCGGGGCTCTGCTTCTCGAATTCCTCGAAGCAAGGCATGGAGACGACGCGCGCGCGGATGCCTTCCTTGGCAAGCTCCGCCTTCGCGCCGACGCACTGCTCTACCTCCGAGCCGCTCGCGAGGAGAAGGACGTCGGGCGTGCCCTCGCAGTCCTCGAGCACATAGCCGCCTTTGAGCGCTTCGAGCCCGCTGTTTGCGTATTGGGGCAGGTTCTGGCGGGTGAGCACGAGCGCGGTGGGCGCCGTCCCCGTGAGGGCGGAGATCCACGCCGCGGCGGTCTCTTTGCCGTCCGCGGGGCGGTACACCTTCATGTTGGGGATGGAGCGGAGCGCGATGAGCTGTTCCACGGGCTCATGGGTAGGACCGTCCTCGCCCACGCCGATGGAGTCGTGCGTGAGGATGTAGACGACGGGGATGTTCATGAGCGCGGAGAGGCGCATCGCGTGCTTGCAGTAGTCGGAGAAGATGAAGAAGGTGGAGCAGTATGCGTGCAGACCGCCGTGCAGCTGCATGCCGTTGGTGATCGCCGCCATCGCGTGTTCGCGGATGCCGAAGTGCATGTTCCTGCCCTCATACGAACCGGGCTGGAAGTCGCCGTAGTGCACGGCGTCGGTGTTCTTCATGTCGGAGAGGTTGGAGGGCGCGAGGTCCGCCGAGCCGCCCATGAGCGAGGGGGTGACCGCCGCGATCTTTTGGAGCACCTGCGCCGAGGTCTGGCGGGTCGCCATCGGCTTCTCGAACTTGAAGAGGTCGTCCATCTTCGCATAGTCGGGCAGCTCTCCCTTCATCGCCGCCCTGTATTCTGCGGCGAGCTCGGGATACGCCTTCTCGTACGCGGCGAACATCTCCTTCCATGCGCGCTCCCGCTTCGCGCCCCGTCTGCCCGCCGTCGCGGTGTGGCGGAGCACCTCCTTCGGCACTTCGAAGGGCGCCCACGTCCAGCCGAGCTTCTCCTTGGTCTTTTGCAGATTCTCGGCGCCGAGAGGGGACCCGTGGCACTTGTGGCTCCCCTCGAGCGGGGTGCCGTAGCCGATCTTGGTCTTGCAGATGATGAGGGAGGGTCTCTTCGTCTCCTTCTGCGCCTTGCGGATGGCGTTGGAGATCATCTGCACGTTGTCGGGATTGGCGACAAGGTCCACTTTTATGACCTGCCAATTCTGCGCCTTGAAGCGCGCGGCGACGTCCTCTTTGAAGGTGATGTCGGTATTACCCTCGATGGTGATGTCGTTGTCGTCATAGAACACGATGAGCTTGCCGAGCTCGTGGGTGCCCGCGAACGAGCAAGCCTCATAGGAGATTCCCTCTTCGAGGCACCCGTCCCCGACGAGCGCATAGGTGAAGTGATCGACGACGGGGAAGCCCTCGCGGTTGAACTTCGCGGCGAGGTGCGCCTCGGCGACCGCCATGCCGACGGCGTTGGCGATGCCCTGTCCGAGCGGACCCGTCGTCGTCTCCACGCCCACGGTGTGCCCGTATTCGGGATGGCCGGGCGTGAGACTCCCGAGCTGGCGGAAGTTCATGAGGTCGTCGATTTTGAGCCCGAAGCCATAGAGGTAGAGCAGGGAGTAGTTGAGCATGGAGCCGTGGCCCGCGGAGAGCACGAAGCGGTCGCGGTCGTCCCACTTGGGATCCTTGTTGTTGAATTTCAGAAAGTTCTGCCAGAGGGTGTAGGCAATGGGCGCGGAGCCGAGAGGAAGCCCGGGGTGACCGGAGTTTGCCTTTTGGATCGCCTCCGCGGAGAGGATGCGGATCGCATTGATGGTCGTCTGTTTCATGTTGGATGCTCCTTATTTGATTATTTTTTCCAGATTTTCTGTATTTAAGAAGGGATACGCCTTCAAAAATCCGTAGAGTGTGGCGAGGATGCGCCTGTTCCCGCCGCGGGAAGCGCTCTCCGCGTTGATGGGGAGGATGGGCTCGTGCAGGCTCATGCGGACGAGCGCCCAGCCGTCCCCCTCTTCGGGGGCGAAGTTGATGCGCACGCCCTCGAAGTTCTCGGGCGCGAGCGTGAGCCCCGCCGTGCGCTTGGCGAACCCCTCGAGGTCGCGCAGAAGTTCCGCGCCCAACTTCTTGAAGTCGCACCCCGCGCGGAAGCCGAGCCGCACCTCCGTCGCCTCGGCGGGCTCGGGAAGATCGCGGATGAGGCATTCGAGGTCTCCCTTCTTTGCGAGCGCGATGAGGAGGCGGGTCACGAGGTAGGCGCCGTCGTCGAGGAAGTAATTCTCTTTGAGGGCGGCGTGCCCGCTCGTCTCGATGGCGAGAGGGGAGTATATGCCCTCGCCGTTGAGCCGCTTCGCCTCGTTGATGACGTTCTTATATCCCCGCTTGAAGCGGCGGTGGACGCCGCCGTGCGCGCGGAGGAAGGCGGTGAGCCCGTCGCTCGTCACGGAATCCGTCACGATGGTCGCCCCGGGCGTCTCTTCGAGGAGGATGGCGGAGATGAGGGCGATGAGGCGGTTGCGGTTGATCTCCTCGCCGTCGGCGCCCACGGCGCCCGCGCGGTCCACGTCGGTATCGAAGATGATGCCGAAGTCGGCATGGTGGCGCTTGACCGCCTCGCAGACGGAGCGCATCGCATCCTTGTTTTCGGGATTGGGAATGTGGTTGGGGAAGGAGCCGTCGGGATCGAGGAATTGGGAGCCCGCGGTGTCCGCGCCGAGCGGTTTGAGCACGAGATCGGCATAGAAGCCGCCCGCGCCGTTGCCCGCGTCCACGAGGATATGTTTCCCCTCGAGGGGATGCTCTGCGCCCGTCGCCTCCCGCACCATCTTCACGAGGTTTGCAGAATACTCCGCAAGGTAGCTCCTACGGGTCACCGTTCCCTTTTTGACGCCCGCTGCGGGGGCAGGGCGCGTTGCGGCGATCTCGAGGATCTCCTGTATATCCGAGCCCTCGAGCCCTCCGCCCGGGAGGAAGAACTTCAAGCCGTTCTTCTGGTAGGGGAGGTGGCTCGCCGTGATCATCACCGAGGCGTCCGCGCCGAAGCCGTCGTGGAGGAGCATGAACATGGAGGGCGTGGAGCTCAGCCCCGTCAAAATGACGTCGCATCCGCTCGCCGTGAGCCCCTCCGTGAGCCATGCCTCGATGTCGGGAGCGGAGAGGCGCGAATCGTGTCCGACCGCGACGCACCGCACGCCGCGGCTCAGCTTTGCCCATGAGACGAACGCCGCCGCGATGGAGACGACCGCCTCCTTCGTGAGCGTGACGGGATCGTTTTCCACCCCCGCGATCGCCGTGCCGCGGATGTCCGTCCCGTTTTTGAGTGCCAAAAAATCTTTCGCCGTCATAGTTTCCCCTTTTGCGGGAGCGCGCGCCCCCGCGCC
Source organism: uncultured Clostridia bacterium (assembly GCA_947587085.1). Taxonomy (GTDB): domain Bacteria; phylum Bacillota; class Clostridia; order Christensenellales; family Borkfalkiaceae; genus Gallimonas. Next base: position 19,649 of record CANPXX010000015.1, read on the forward strand.
GTTTCCATTATTATACAGGGAAAGCGGAGGTTTTTCAAGGCTTTTTTTGAAAAAAATACCGAAACTCAGAGTAAATTTCTCAAATCCTGTTGCATGTCATAAATTTTTGTGATATAATCAAGTTACCTTTGGAGAGGAAAATATGAAATATCGTTTTACTTTGTCGTCGGATTCGACCTGCGACCTCTATCACGACTTCGTCGTGGAGAACGACATCAAGCACGTCTCTCTCACCTTTATGCTCGAGAAGGACGGGGTCATTGAGGAGCATCTCGATAACTTTACGGAGTACGGGCAATACGTAGAGTTCTATAACAAGCTCCGTGCGGGCTATATGCCCAAGACCAGCAAACTCAACTATGAGTCGCACTATGCGCACTTCTTGAAGATGGCGCAGGAGGGCGCGGAGGACGTGGTGCACTTCACCATCTCGTCGGGGCTCGCCAACACGTGGGAGAACGCCGAACAGGCGGCGGCGGACGTGAAGAAGGACTTCCCGAAGTTCCGCGTCTTTGTCGTCGATCCCCTCACCGCCACGGTGGGGCAGGGCGCGCTCGTCCGCGTCGCCTTGAAGTGCCGCAACGAGGGCAAGACGGCGGAGGAGACGTACGAGCTGTGCAAGTCGCTCCGTCTGCACATCCAGCACTTCATCGTCGCGGACGACCTGCAATTCCTCAAACGGGGCGGAAGAATCTCCGCAACGGCGGCGGCGGTGGGCGGCATGCTCAAGATCAAGCCCATCATCTCCTTCAATAAGGAGGGCAAGCTCGAGACCATCGCCAAGGTGATGGGCGTCCGCAAGGCGATCTCCTTCATCAAGGAAAAGATCGAGAAGGAGGGTCCCGATCCCGCTTATGCGCATTGCTTCATCGTGCATACCGATAACACGGCCGCCGCGGAGGAGCTCGCCGCCTTTGTGCGCGAAAAGTGCGGCATCGAACCGTACGTCTCCATCATGGGTCCCGTCATCGGCTCGCATGTGGGACCGGGCGCGTTCGCGCTCGGCTACATCTCCAAGAGCGAACGGAACGACTTTTGAACAGGACGGCGGCGCGCGAGCCGCCGTTCTTTCTGACCCGATGCGCGCCATGGACGGCGCGGGAGGAAATAACATGAAGAGAGGAAACAACATGAAGATCTTCAAACGAATTTCGGCGGCGTTGCTTGCCGTCTGTGCGGCTATGCTGCTGTTCGCCTGCTCTCCCGCACGGGAGGCTTTTGCAACGCTCAAAGAGAGCACGCAGGAGCGGGTGGTCCTCGTCGCCGACCGCACGTCGGAGGGGAGCCTTGCCGACGCGCTCCGCTCCCTCGCGGAGGAAGACAGCTCCTTCTCCTTTGAGGGGACGGAGAGCGAATACGGGCTCTTCATCACCTCGGTGAACGGACGGACGGCGGGAGAGGGAGAGTTCTGGGCGATCTATACGACACTGAAAGAGTACGAAGGCGTGACCTATTCGGACGCCGCATGGGGGACGGCGGAGTACGGCGGCAAGACGCTTGCGAGCGCCTCCTTCGGCGCGGACGGGCTTCCCATGGTGGAAGGGGAACTGTACGCGCTCGTGCTCTCCTCCTACTGAGTTGCGCGCGCAGAAGGTAGCGGCGTGCGCGGTGGAGACCGCCCTCCTCATCGCCGTACAATATGCGCTCGGATTTGTCCCCGGGGTGGAGCTCGTCACCGTGCTCCTCCTCGGTTTTTGCTATGTCTATGGGGCGGGATGCGGCATGCTTACAGCCGTCGCGTTCTCCCTTTTGCGGTGCCTCGTATGGGGGTTCGTCCCCAATGTGGTGGTGCTCTATCTCGTCTATTACACCCTCTTCGCCCTTGCCTTCGGGACGCTCGGTCGGGTGCGCGCGCGGGCGTGGATCGCCCCCGTCCTTCTCGCGCTCACGGCGGGCGGGTGCGCGGCGGCGGCGATCGTCGGCGTGCCCGTCGGCGCCCTCTATGCGCGGCGCCTCACGGCGCTTCTGTGGACGCTCTTCGCCATTCTTGCGGCGATTCTCCTCTTTTCGGTCGTCCTGCTCGCGCTCGGGCGGGGGGAGAGGGGGAAGGAGCTCGCCTCCGTCACGGCATTCGCCGTCCTCTTCACGGTGGGCTTCTCCCTCCTCGACGACGTGCTCACGCCGCTCATGCTCGGCTACACGGCGGAGGCGGCGGAGGCGTATTTTTACGGGAGTTTCCTCGCCATGATTCCGCAGACGGTGTGCACGGCGGTCAGCGTGTTCGTGCTCTTTTTGCCCCTTTGCGAGGTGTTCGCGCGCACCGTCGGGAGACGGGAAATGGGGCAAAAAAGTCCGCGCAAACGATAGACGAACGCGGAAAAAGGTGGTATAATATCCTCTGTCGGTTGCCGAACAGCCGTCAGACCGCGCCTCGGCGCATTTTTGGAGAGATCATGGCAAAGAACGAACAGTTTGTCGAACAGATCGCGGACATCGAAGCGGACTTCCCCCGTTGGTACACCGACGTCGTCGTCAAGACCAAGCTGGTGGATTACGGTCCCGTCAAGGGGACGATGGTCATCCGCCCGTACGGGTACGCCATCTGGGAGAACATCCGCCGCGAGCTCGACGGGAGATTTCGGGAGGCGGGCGTCGAGAACGCCTATTTCCCCCTGCTCATCCCGATGAGCTTCATGACGAAGGAGGCGGAGCACGTGGAGGGCTTCGCGCCCGAAGTCGCCGTCGTCACCCATGCGGGCGGGGCGAAGCTCGAGGAGCCCCTCGTCGTGCGCCCGACGTCCGAGACCATCATCGGGCACATGTACGGCAAATGGGTGGAGAGCTGGCGCGACCTGCCCCTGCGGCAGAACCAGTGGTGCAACGTCATGCGCTGGGAAAAGACCACCCGTCCCTTCCTCCGCACGAGCGAGTTCTTGTGGCAGGAGGGGCACTCCGTGTTCGCGTCGGAGGAGGAGGCGGAGCGGGAGACCCTCTCCATGCTCGCCCTCTACCGCGAATTCGCGCGGACGGTGCTCTGCATGCCCGTCCTCACGGGAAAAAAGACGGAGAAGGAGAAGTTCGCGGGCGCCGTCGCCACCTACGGCATGGAAGCCATGATGCACGACGGCAAGAGCTTGCAGTCGGGCACCACCCACTACATGGGGCAGAACTTCGCCAAAGCCTTCGGCGTGCAGTTCACCGATAAGGACGGCGCGCTCAAATACGGATACACGATGAGTTACGGCGTCTCCACCCGCCTCATCGGCGCGCTCATCATGACGCACGGCGATCAGCGGGGGCTCGTCCTGCCGCCTCCCGTCGCGCCCGTGCAGGTCGTCATCGTCCCCATCGCGGCGAAGAAGGCGGGCGTGCTCGAGGCGTGCGGCGCGCTGAAAGAGAGATTGCTCGCGGCGGGCATCCGCACGAAGATAGACGATTCGGACAATTCCCCCGGCTGGAAGTTCAACGAATGGGAGATGAAGGGGGTCCCCGTCCGCATCGAGCTCGGCCCGCGCGACATCGAGGCGGGCAAGATGACGGTGTTCCGCCGCGACACCTGCGAGAAGGAGGACGGGTATCTCCTCTCGGAGGCGGAGGAAGCGGTGAAGGAACTTCTCGGCAAGATCTGCGCGGAGCTCTATGCGCGGGCGGAGAGGAGGATGCGGGAGCGCATCGTCCCCGCCGCGGGGCTCGACGAGCTCCTCGCGGGCGTGAACGGCGGCAATTTCGTGCGCGCGGGCTGGTGCGGCGAGCGCGCATGCGAGGACCGCGTCAAGGAATTCGCACAGGCGACCGCCCGCGTGATGGACGATACCAACGACATGCCCGTCTGCGTCTGTTGCGGCAAGCGGGCGAAGCACACCGTATTTTTCGCAAGAGCATATTAAGCGCGGCGGGCGGATGCCCGCGGAGGGGGAGTAGACCATGAAACATCTCGATATCCGCGAAGTATTGCATTCGGAGGAATTGCGCGGCAAGGAGGCGGTCGTCTGCGGCTGGGTGAGAACATACCGCGAATCCAGCGCCGTCGCCTTTGCGGAGCTGTCCGACGGGAGCGATTTCGAACGCTTGCAGATCGTCGTCGATCGGGCGGCGCTCGCCGTCGATCCCGAGTGCACCAAGCCCGGCGCCGCGATTCGGGTGAGGGGCGAGGTCGTCAAGGCGTACAAAGGGGAGGGGAACGAGCTCAACGCGCGCGAGATAGACCTGCTCGGGAAATGTCCTCCCGAATATCCCATCCAGAAGAAGCGGACCACGCTGGAATTTCTGCGCGGCATTCCCCATCTCAGGCTGCGCACCAATACGTTCGCGGCGGTGTTCCGCGTCCGCTCCGTCGCGGCGCAGGCGATCCACCGCTATTTCCATGCGCACGGGTATTACTATATCAACACGCCGCTCATCACGGCGAGCGATTGCGAGGGCGCGGGCGAGATGTTCCGCGTGACGACGCGCCCGTGGAACGCCCCCGAAAAGACGGAGGAGGAGTACTATAAGAACGATTTCTTCGGCGTCAAGGCGGGGCTCTCCGTCTCGGGACAGCTCGAGGGCGAGGTCGCGGCGACGGCGCTCGGCAAGATCTATACCTTCGGACCCTCCTTCCGCGCCGAAAATTCCAATACCACCCGCCACCTCGCCGAGTTCTGGCACGTCGAGCCCGAGATCGCCTTTGCCGAGCTCCCCGACGTGTTGGAGATCGCCGAGGACATGCTCAAATCGGTCATCCGCTCGGTCATAGAGGAGTGCCCCGCGGAGCTTCGGTTCTTCGACCAATTCGTCGAGAAGGGGCTCATCCGCAAGCTGACCTCCGTCGCGGAGAGCGACTTTGCCGTCTGCCCCTATACCGAGGCGGTGGAGCGCCTCAAACGCGCCCATGCGGACTTCCGCTTCCCCGTGGAGTGGGGGTGCGACCTGCAATCGGAGCACGAGCGCTATCTCACCGAAACGGTGTTCGGAAAGCCCGTGTTCGTCACCGACTATCCAAAGGAGATCAAGTCCTTCTATATGAAGCAAAATCCCGACGGCAAGACGGTCGCCGCCGCCGATCTGCTCGTGCCGGGCATCGGCGAGATCATCGGCGGGAGCGAGCGCGAGGCGGACTACGACAAGCTCGTCGCGGCGATGAAGGAGCGCAAGATGGACCTCTCCGCCTATGAACAGTATCTCGCCCTCCGCCTCTTCGGGAGCGTGCCGCACGGCGGCTTCGGGCTGGGCTTCGAGCGCTTCGTCATGTATTGCACGGGCATGGAGAACATCCGCGACGTCACGCTCTTCCCGCGGAGCGTCCGAAACATCATGTGAGGGCTGTCAGAAACTGTCAAAAATGCGTATAAAAACGCATATCTCGGAATGATTTATGGTTTTTTTGTGCAAAGATACAGACGGGCGGGGAGAACGCTTGACAGCTCCCCGCCCGTCTGTTACAATGGAGCATACCACCCAAGGAGGCGCGCCATGATCTTTTTCAGCGACCGTTCCAACCTATTGGAGGACAGTTCGTACAAATACGAATTACAGGATGTACGCGAGCCGCGGCTGTATCGGGAACTCTTCGACTACGACAGTATCCCCAAGATCGCCTTCAACAACCGTCACGTCCCCCTCAACATGCCCGACGAGATCTGGATCACCGATACCACGTTCCGCGACGGACAGCAGTCCACCTCGCCCTTCACGGTGAAGCAGATCGTCGATCTGTTCCGCCTCATGTCCCGTCTCGGCGGGGAGAAGGGGCTGGTGCGGCAGAGCGAGTTCTTCGTCTACTCCCAAAAGGATAAGGAAGCGCTCGCCGCATGCCGCGATCTGGGGCTCCGTTTTCCCGAGATCACCACATGGATCAGGGCGGACGAGCGGGATTTCCAGCTCGTCAAGGAGGCGGGCGTGGAGGAGACGGGCATCCTCGTGAGCTGCTCGGACTATCACATCTTCAAAAAGATGGGGCTCACCCGCCGCACCGCGATGGAGAAATATCTCGGCATCGTCAAGAGCGCGCTCGACCACGGCATCCGTCCGCGCTGTCACTTCGAGGACATCACGCGCGCCGACTTCTACGGCTTTGTGGTGCCCTTCGCCACCGAACTCATGCGGCTCTCCGAGGAGAGCGGGATTCCCATCAAGATCCGCATGTGCGATACGATGGGCTTCGGCGTCTCCTTCCCGGGCGTGAGCCTGCCGAGAAGCGTGCAGGGCATCGTGTACGGGCTGTACCACTATGCGGGCGTGCCGCACGCACAGCTCGAGTGGCACGGGCACAACGATTTCTATAAGGCGGTCACCAACGCCTCCACGGCGTGGCTGTACGGCGCTTCGGGCGTCAATTGCTCGCTGCTCGGAATCGGCGAACGCACGGGAAATTGTCCGCTCGAGGCGATGGCGGTGGAGTATGCATCTCTCCGCGGTACGTTGGACGGGATGGATCTCACGGCGATCACCGACATCGCGGAATACTTCGAGCGGGAGATCAACTATCAGGTCCCGCCCAAGACGCCCTTCGTCGGGCGCGCCTTCAACTCCACGCGGGCGGGCATCCATGCCGACGGGCTGTTGAAGGACGAGGAGATCTATAACATCTTCAATACGGCGAAACTGCTCGGGCGTCCCGCGCGCGTCGCCGTGGATAAGACGAGCGGCCTTGCGGGCATCGCCTTCTGGATCAACGATTACTACAAACTCCCCGAGGGACACCGCGTGGAGAAGGGGGACCCCCTCGTGATCCGCATGAAAGAGGAGGTGGACAAGGAATACGAGGCGGGGCGCAACAGCTCCTTCGGAGACGACGAGCTCGTCAACCTCATCTACATGATCGATAAACATCGGGTGCGGCAATTCAATCTTTACAGCATGCAATGAAAAAGCTGGGGCGCGAAAAATTTTTCGCGCCCCCCTTGTTTTTTTCGCGCTGGTATGGTAAGATAGGGTCGTGGCGGAGCGAGCTCCGCAGGGGGGGAACACAGATGACCGACGAACCGATCGCGGCGCCCGCGCCGCAAGCGGAGGGGGAAGGCGCGGCGTCCGCGCCGACGGCGGAGAGCGGCTCCGCCGAAAGACAGAGCTCTAAACAGCGGTTTTTGGAATTTCTCGGGATGTCCCTTTTGCCTGTCCTTCTTTCGGGCGTGGTGCGCGCGATCGCCATCTATACCTTCGTGTCGCCCAACTCCTTCGCCCCGGGAGGCTTCAACGGACTCTCGGTCATTCTCGAATACATCACGCATCTGAGCTCGGGGTACTTCCTTCTCATCTTCAACGTGCCGCTCTTTTTCCTCGCCTTCTTCCTGCTCGGGAAGCGGGAGGCGATCATCTCCACGGCGTCCATGCTCCTCACCTCGGGGCTGCTCATCGTGTTCGATCAGATTCCCGGCTTCCCCACCTATGGGTTCACCGAGGAGGGGGATATGGCGGCAACGGTGAACGGACTGCTCGCCGCCATCGCGAGCGGGCTTTTGCTCGGCTTCTCGCTCGCCGTCATGCTCCGCAGCTGCGGCACGTCGGGCGGGACGTCGGTGATCGCCTCCGTCGTCAATAAGAAGTGGAAGTTCCTCAGCGTGAGCTGGATGACCTTCTGCTTCGACGCCGTCGTGGTGTTCGCGTCCTTCTTCGTCTACCACCGCGGCGCAAGTTTCACGGTGAAGCTGGACCCCGTCCTGCTCGCGCTCGTGTCGCTCTTCGTCACCTCCAAGACGAGCGACGCCATCCTGCACGGGTTCAAGATCGCGTATAAATTCGAGATCGTCACCAACGCGCCCGAGGAGATCGCCTCCGAGATCATGGCGAAGCTCCACCACGGCGTGACGAGGATGAGCGCGGAGGGGATGTATTCGCACACCGACAAGAGCATGCTGGTCTGCATCATCCGCAAGCGCCAGATCGCCGAATTACAGCGCATCATCAAGCAATATCCCGATACGTTCGCCTACTTCTCGCCCACCTCCGAGGTGTACGGGAAATTCCTCAAATGACGACCCGCCCGCCGCGATCTTGCGGCGGGCGTCCTTTTTGGGGAAGAGACATTTGAGTGAAAGAATAAGGGTCGCCTTTCGGCAACCCTCTTAGCCCGCCTTACGGCGGCGTGGTGGGGACAACAGGACTCGAACCTGTGACCTCATGCATGTGAAGCATGCGCTCTAACCAGCTGAGCTATGCCCCCGCGTTTCATGAGTATTGTACACATTTCACGGCGGCTTGTCAACCGTTTTTGCGGGCAAGCAAAAATTTTTCTCGCCGAGAAGAGCATTTTTCAAAATTCTCTTGCGCATGGCGAAGAAGTGTGATAAAATAGATCATAGATACTGCGGAGGAGCGGTCGTGAATAGAGGCACATTGTCGGAGCGGGATACATTGCTCACGCTGATCGATTACATTCTTCCCGTGCTGGATGAATTGGAGGAAATGGATCTGGAAGGCAAGCTCGATGCGAGGGGATACGGGCAGAAGATGGCGCTCGTGGAGTGCCTCGAGATCGTCCAGCGGTGGAAGGACGCCGAAAAAATCGGCTTGGATTGGGATATCGAGGAAAACTTCCCCGTATAGGGGCGGCAAAAAAATTTTCGGAAACAGGCAAAAAACGCTTGCTTTTTTTCGCGGATATGGTATAATCAAAGCACATACGGGGATATGGCTCAGTTGGTAGAGCGGTACGTTCGCAACGTACAGGCCACGAGTTCGAATCTCGTTATCTCCACCAAATCAAAATAATCCGAACTCAACAAGGGTAATCGTAACCCGCGATTGGTTCGGATTTATTTTGTATCTC
>CANPXX010000016.1 GCA_947587085.1 uncultured Clostridia bacterium
AACTACAAAAACGGAACGCAAACGGTCAGCCTTGACGAGCTTTCGTGTTCGGATTATAATTGTCTCGGTGCACCAAAAAAAAGAAGGCTTTAAAGCCTTCTTTTTTTTGGTGCGGCACGAGCGTGAAAGCGCGAAGTACCGCACACGCGCGGAACGCACGGGGGCACGAGCGCGAAAGCGCGAAGTACCGCACCGTGCGGAACGCATGGGACCACGAGCGCGAAAGCGCGAAGTACCGCACCGTGCGGAACGCGCCTTTTTTTCTCGGCAACGTTAGTCTGCCACTTGCGTTTCGCCTGTTTATATGCTATAATTGTGGCGATATACAGGATTTAGCGGAGAAGTTCATTATGAAAAAATTTGCAAGTGCAATCATTGCAGTGGTAACATTGATATTGTGTTTTACATTATCTGCTTGTGCAAATAAATATGTAAGCAATTATAGTGCTATGCTCATGGTAAGGGAAAATACCTCAGAGAAAGCCTCGGTTTCATTTGATAGTTTTAGCGGAACGCTCGTAATGAAATTGAAAAACAATAGCGCAGACGAGGTATTTATTGATTATGAAGGTTCGTTGGGAGAAGGAAACATAAAAGTTTCCTATGATTTCAATGATGCAAAGCTGAACCTGTTTGACATTGAAACCGAAGGTTCTGTTGACGGAAAAACCGAAACTTTTACAGGCAATAAAGCGATTTACATCATCATTGAATCAGACGGTAAATGCAACGACGGCAATTTTTCGTTTGTTTTGGAAAAATCAGAGAAATAAGTTTCAATTCAATGCTATAATTGTGGCGATATACAGGATTTAGCGGAGAAAATGCAGTATGTCAATGAAGTGTTTTTTGGCTTTACAGGTACCGCTGCAAAAGACGGCTTACAAATACAAAGACATTTTACCGACCATACATGACGGCGATATGTGGTATGACGGCGGGATAGCGTTCAGAGCGGAGCTGTCCGAACAGGAAAAATACTCTCTGGGCAACGTTTTTAAGGACTGTTGTCATTATGCGATAGACAGTGCGTTTGGGCTCGATTACGAAACGCGGTATCGCTCCGTCATATCGGAAAACTATGCGGCGAATGCGCTTGAAGAACTCAAATGGCTGAAAGCGTTCGCAAAAAAACAGCTCCTCAAACAGGACGTATTTAGAATCGTTGACCTTTGGCTGGGCAAAAAGACCGAGATAAACGGGCAGAAGATCATCGACGTAAACGAGTGGGAACTATCCGCCGAGAAAGATTTTTCTTTTGAATATGGAGTAGTGTATCAATTTATCGATCATTCCGAAGAGGCGGAAGAACGTCGCCGCCAAAGAGCGAACCGCTTTACGGTATAACATGATAAATTTCGATTCAGCGGAGGGAATATGCCGTCAAGCAAGGAATATTTGAATTTCATTTTGGAACAACTTTCGGGCTTACAGGACATCGCCTACAAGCCCATGATGGGGGAATTTCTGCTTTACTATCGCGGTAAACTTGTCGGCGGCATCTACGACGACAGATTGCTCTTAAAACCCGTGAGAGCCGCTCTATCCTATTTGCCCCAAGCGGAGTATTCCTTGCCGTATGAGGGCGCAAAGGAAATGCTCAATGTGGACAATGTGGACGATAAGGCTTTTTTGACAGGACTATTTGAGGCAATGTATGACGACCTGCCGATGCCGAAAATGAAAAAGCGATAAATTTCGATTTATAGAGGAGAGGAAGATGAAAAAACTGCTTTATCTGATGGGTAGTATTGAAGCGATGGTCGGAATTTTGCTTATCTGCGCCGTTGCGTTCATTTACGATTTGGATAAATATTTTTCCATATCGCTTCCGCTTGTATCTGTTCTTGCAATTATTCTGCTCGTTATAGGTATCATACAGATCGTTTTTGCATTTATGAAGAACCCGAAAGAATAAATTTCGATTTCGCCGCGACGTCCTTCACGGGAGAGGGTATGCGATTCATCAAGCCTGATTTTCAAAACAGCATCGTCAATCTGTCCGCGACGCTCGCGGAGCATTTGGGTTGCGAGAACGACAAGCCCATCCTTCCCGCGCTCGCCGCAGAACTTGACCGCGGGTATAAAAACGTGGTCCTCCTCATCTTGGACGGGTTGGGGATGGAACCCATCCGCAAAAATTTGTCGGACGACAGCTTCTTGCGGCGGCATATCCGCCAAACGCTGACCTCCGTCTTTCCGTCCACGACGACCAACGCGACTACCTCTCTCCTCACCGATCGCTATCCCATGGAGCACGGCTGGTTCGGGTGGAGCCTGTATTTCGAGGAGCTCGGGCGGACGGTCAACCTCTTCCCCGAGACGGATTCCGCCACGGGCGAACCCATCGAAAAGGGGTTTGTGCGGCGCAGATTGCCCGTCGAACCCTTCTATCTGCGCGCGGCGGAGCGCTTCACCGCGAGTTCCGTCGTCCCCGACTTTTGGGACAGCAGTGACAAGAACAAGTATGTGTGGCACGATTTCGGGGAGCTTTCCGAACATGTTGCGAACCTCTGCCGCGGCGGGGGCGAACAGTTCGTCTATGCCTATTTCACGGAGCCCGATTCCGTGATGCACCGCTATGGCGTCTCCTCCGAAGAGGCGCGGCGGACGATCGGCGCTCTGAACGACGGCGTCGAGGCGCTGTTCGGAGAACTCAGCGACACGCTTCTGATCGTCACAGCCGACCACGGACAGGTGGATATCGGCGGCTGTATCGAACTCTATCGCGACGAGGAGATCGTCTCTCTTCTCGACCGCCCGCTCAGTTTGGAGGCGCGGGCGACCGCGTTCGGGGTCAAAGAGGGGAAGGAGGAGGAATTCTGCAAGCGCTTCCTCCGCAAATACGGCGAGGACTTCGCGCTCTGCAAGACGGAGGACCTCATCAGGGAGAACTACTTCGGCGGCGGTCGTGCCACGGAGCACGCGCGCTTCCTCGGCGACTATATCGCGATCGCGCGGACGGATAAGATCATGAAGCTCGGCGCGCTCGGACACGACTATAAAGGGCATCACGCCTCTCTCACGGAGGAGATGCTCGTGCCGCTCATCGTTGCGGGAAAGCGGTGAGAGGACGGGGCGGCGCGCCCCGCCCTCTTTTACTATATTCATTTCAAAATTATGTCAATTATGTCTGTGATTCCCTTGACGAAGCTATATATTTGTTTTATAATTGTTTTCAGAAACATAAGAGAGGGAACACAATGCAGACGATCGATCCGAAAACATATCCGAAGAACAAGGAGTGGAGCGAGAAGATCAGCACGACGCCGAGCGTCCCGGGCGGCAAGAGCTGTCTCTTGGAGAATTTGCGGCGGATGCTCGAAGCGGTCGGGCGCGGCGACCCGCTCGACGGCGTGCCCGACCTTGCCGATAGCGGGAGCGGCTGTCCGCTCGGCGAGCTCTGCGTCCGCCAGCTCAGCCCGTTGCGGCTTGCAGAACGCACCGCCGAGGGGTGGGCGGTCACGGAGGAGGCGCAGAGGTGGTTGACCTCGGGCGACGACCTCTATCTCGCGGCATACTTCGCCGCCAACGTCCGATTCTTTGCGGAGATTTTGTACTATCTCGATTCTCCCAAGACCTCTTCCCAGCTCTTCAAGATCGCGACCGACCGATACGACATGCCGTGGAAAACCATCTCCACGCTCAACAACCGCCTCATTTGGCTACGGCAATTCGGGCTCGTGGAGTTTTGGGAATTTTCTCTTCTCTATTCGCTCACGGAGCGCGGAAAGCAGTTTTTGGAGCACGTTTCCGTCGTGCTCCCCGAGGAGCTCGGGGCGGAGGACGCGACGGCGGGGGAGACCTCCGCGGAGGTGCCCGAGCCCTTTGTGCTGTTTTCCGGGGAGACCGCCGTGCGCAAGGCGGGGCTCGGCTACCTGCCCGGGAAGATGAGCGAGATCTGCGGCGTGCTCTCGGCGTGGCTCGGGCAGATCGCCGCCGACGGCTCGTTCGACGCCATCGACCGTTTTGCCAAAGAGCGCTATTCCATCAAGCCGTCCTCCGCGCGGAGCGCGCTGAGCACGCTCGCCGCGCTCGGGCTCATCGTCCGCACCTCGAATACCGCCCATTCGCTCACCGACCTCGGCTCCCTGTGGTTGGAGGAGGGGAGCGCGCTCTTCCTGCTCCCGCTCTTCCAGAGGGGGTATCTGTTTGTGTACGAATTGCTCGCGGAGTTGGACGGAAAGGCGCTCGACGCGCGCGAACTCGCCGCAAAGGCGCAACTTTCATACGGCTTTGCAAAGGAGGATGTGTTCGAGGTCAATGCCCGTCTCGCCCTGTTGAAGGAGGCGGGGGTCATCATGAACGTCTCGGCGGAGCGATATACGGCGACCCACCGCGGCAAACTCTTCCTCGAACGGTATGCGAAGGGAATCGAAGAACAGAGCCCCGCCGCGCCCGCCGCTGAGCAGGACGATCTCCTCTTTGAATTGAGACAGGCGGCTAAGGATTCCGTCCACCCCAAGCGGCTCGAAAAGGCGGTCTGCGACCTGTTCGCCGAGATGGGCTTCGAGGCGACTTGGCTGGGCGGCTCTGGCAACCCCGATGTAGTCCTGAAAACGACGGGCTTGCCCGTCCGTCCCTATGTCGTCACCGTGGACGCCAAGGCGACGATGTCGGGCGCGGTGAACGACGGGCTCGTGGATTTCGATACCCTCGAGGAGCACAGATCCAAATTCGGTTCCGACTATGTGGCGGTCGTCGGACGGGATTTCAACGACCGCCTCATCCGCCGTGCCGAGGAACACGGCGTCGTCCTCTTCGACCTCGACGCGATGGAGCGGCTCTTTTCGTTGCACCGCAGGGCGCCGCTCGGGCTCGCCGCCTACCGCGAGGTGTTCTGCCGCGCGGGGAGAGCCGATCTTTCGGCGCTCGAAGAGGGGACCCGCCGCGCGGAATTCCTCAGACGCGTGCTCCTCGCCATCCTGCAACGGCTCATCGAGGAGCGCGACGACCCCATCACGAAGGGGGAGCTCTCCGTGCGAAATCTCTATATCGCCCTTCGCACGAGCGCGGAGCTCAAAGAGAAACTCACCATCGAGGACATCGAGACGGCGTTGGAGTTTCTCTCCTCGCCCATGGTCGGGTGCGTCGCGCGGGGGAAGGAAGGATTTTCCGCCGTGGCGTCCGTCGGCGATTTCGCCCGCCTGATGTCCTTTTACGGCCGCTCGGAGGGCTGAGCGGAGGGCGCGGAAATATTCTTCAATTACACCAAAAATATTTCAGAAATATATTGACGAAATCGCAATTCGCTGATATAATGTGCATAACAAAAATTCAGTGCGCGCGTACGCGCGTGCGCGAGGAGATCAGATGCTCAAATATACGCTCGATGCGAAAAAGCGGGGTGTGGATATTTCCGAACACCTCTACGGACTCTTCTTCGAGGACATCAACCAGTCTGCCGACGGCGGGTTGAACGCGGAGATGGTCATCAACAATTCGTTCGAATTTGCCTACTTTAGCTATGACAACTACAACTGCGAAAGCACCGTCGAGGCGCGGCGCACCAACAGCTTCTATTGGGACATCTACGGAGCGGGTCCCAAGAAAATCTCGAAGGAAGGGGGGATGAACGAAAACAATCCCAGCTACCTCCTTCTCAACGTGGGCGGGATGTACCACCTCGAAAACCCGGGGTATTACACCAACGGCGGCTATGATATGTACGGCATGCCCGTGACGAACGGTGAGACGTACCACTTTTCCATGTGGGTGAAGCGGCTCGGCTTCAAGGGCGTGGCGAAGGTGTATATCCGCGGTGCGCACGGCAGACATACCACCATCGGCGAGATCGCCATTCCCGAGGGCACGGAGGGAGATTGGATCAAGGTCTCTGCCTCCGTCAAGGCGGAGAAGGATACGATGGGGCGGCTCTGCATCATCCTCGAAGGAAACGGGAAGATCGGCATCGACTACGTCTCTCTCCTTCCCGATACCGTGTGGGGCGACCCCGATAAGTATCGCAACGGGAAGCTCTCTCCCCGCATGGTGCAGGTCTTGAAGGATTGCCATCCCTCCTTCATCCGCTTCCCCGGCGGGTGCGTGGTGGAGGGCGACGTCGGGTTCGACTATCTCTATAAGTGGAGAAACACGGTCGGTCCCCTCGAAAAGCGCAAGCAAATTCCCAACGTATGGCACTATATGCAGTCGTACGGCGTGGGCTTCTATGAATATTTCGCCCTCTGCGAGGACCTCGGCGCCGCGCCGCTCCCCGTGCTCCATTGCGGTCTGTTATGCCAGATCCGCATGGGCGAACAGCGCAAGACGGGCTATCAGCGCCTCGTCCCCGGGACGGAGAAGTTCCAGAAGGAAGTCATCGACAACGTCGCGGACCTTATCTATTTCGCAAAGGGCGACATCGCTTCGAGCGACCGCAACGAGTCCTATTGGGCGAAGGTGCGTTCGGATATGGGGCATCCCGCGCCCTTCGACCTCAAATACATCGGCATCGGCAACGAGAATTGGGGATACGAATATTTCGACAACTTCGCGGCGTGCCTTCTCGGCGTCCGCCAATACATCTATAAGGGGAGGATGACCGACCTTCTGAAACAGTTCGGCATCACCGTCGTCACCACCTGCGGCGTGGATATCCGCCCTGAAGATTCCAACGATTCGTGGAAGATCATCAACGAGAAGTACCGCGATATGATCGTGGACGAGCACGTCTACAACTCCTACCAGTGGTTCATCGACAACACGAAGCGGTACGACTGCTATGACCGCTCGGGCGCGAAGGTGTTCATGGGCGAGTACGCGATGCACACGATGGCGGACGGCAGGGGACGGCTGAACGGCGACAACAATCTGCGTTCGGCGCTCTCTGAGGCGGCGTTCCTCACGGGGTGCGAGCGCAACTCCGACGTGGTGCGGATGACCTGCTATGCGCCGCTCTTCGCCGCGACCTACAATTACAGCTGGACGCCCGACATGATCTGGTTCAACGCACGTGACATCATGCTCACGCCGAACTACTATGTCCAGCAGATGTTTGCATCGAATACGGGGAAGTACACCCTCACCGACGTTGCGCCCGTGGACGACGACAACGCGGGCGGGCTTCTGATCGGCGGACACCGCACGGCGAGCGCCGTCTCCTCCGTGGTCGTGCGCGACAAGGCGAGCGGCAGGGAACTGTATCGGCACGAATTCTCCGACGGCTTGGGCGGATGGAAAGTGTATCCCAACTGCCGCGGCGGGCACATCGAGAACGGCGAGCTCATCATCGAGGAGAGCGACGCGTTCAACGGGTTCTACTATGACGCGCAGCGCTTCGGCGACTGCGAGGTGGAGATCTCGTTCCGCCGTCTTTCGGGCGAACAGAGGCAGATTGAGAAGCCCGCGCTGTCCATCGTGCGCGACGCGGGCACGATGGACAGCGCGGGCTTCTCCATCTGCTGCCAATACGGCAAAAACCATAAGGGGTACGATGTCTCCTTCGATAAGCGCGTGGACTTCATCCGCACCGTGTGCGAGATGATGGGGAAAGACAAGTTCCTCGGGTACAGCCCCGAGGGGAACAAACTGCTCCTCGACTACACGAAAAAGACGTTCACCGCCTCCCTGTGGAAGGACGGCGCATGGCATGAGGTGCTCTTCAAGAACATCTGGAAGGTCAACGAGCGCGTGTTCCAGAGCGCTTCGGTGGGCGAGGACGGAAAGATCTATCTGAAAGTCGTAAACGTTTCGGGGAAGGACGAGGAGCTCCTCGCCGACCTCAAACACTTCGGCGCCAAGTCGCACGCCACGGTGACGACGCTCTGGCACGAGGACGTGACGGTGATCAACGAGATCGGCGTCAAGTCGGGCAAGACGACGCACATCGAGCCAGTCGTGAGCGAACTTCCCGTGCAGGGCAACCAACTCAAAGCCACCATCAAGAACAACAGCGTGACGGTGTTCGTCATCGAATAGCGCGATCGCAAAACGGTTCAAAGGGGCGCAGACTTCGGTCTGCGCCCTTTCCGTTGCCGTTCTGTTTCGAAGCTCGTCCGCATATCATATAGCGTGCTGGAATTTCTCCCGCCGCGGGTGCTCGAAGCCGTGCGGCATGTCAATCTTCACAGGCTGTACGAACTCCGTCTGCGCGCGGAGAAACCGCTTCGCGCCAATGTGGACGGGACCTTCGTGTTCCTCGGCGAGAAGGGCGTATGCACCGCGGGCGAAGCGCTGACGCCGACGAAGAAGGAGGTGGAGGACACGCTGTTCGCGGCGAGCGGCTTCTGCGTCTATTCCGTGGAAAACCAACTGCGGCAGGGCTTTGTGACGGCGCGGGAGGGAGAACGCATCGGCGTTGCGGGGAGCGTCGTGTACGACGGCGCGAACGTGCTCTCCGTGCGGGACGTGACGTCGCTGTGCGTGCGCGTCCCGCACGCCGTCACGGGGTGCGCCGAAGAGGTGTACAGGCAGTGCTTTTCGGAGGGCATCTGCTCCGTCCTCCTGCTCGCGCCGCCCGGGGAGGGCAAGACGACCATCCTGCGCGACCTCACGCGCCTCGTCTGCGAGCGCACGTCGCTCAACGTACTCGTGAGCGACGAACGGGGGGAACTGTCGGCGGGGGAGCTCGGGGCGACGGCGGACGTCGTGCGGTTCGCCGATAAACTCACCGCGTTCACGGCGGGAATCCGCGCCATGCGCCCCGACGTGATCGTGACGGACGAGCTCCTCCCCGAGGACTATGCCGCGGTCAGGCGGGCGCGGGCGGGAGGCATCTGCGTGTTTGCCTCGGCGCATTTGAAGCGGGTGGAGGACGTCCCCGAGAAGCTGTTCGAACGGTACGTCACGCTCAACGGCTTGGGGCGGATCGGCGCGGTGTACGGAGCGGACGGCAATGTTGTGGCTTAAACTGCTCATCGGCGTCTGCATCGTCGCCTTCTGCGTCTTTCTCGGCTATTTGGCAGCGTCCAAATACAGGTCGCGGCGCGATTTTTACACGCAGTTCCACGCCTTCAACGAGCGCTATTGCAACGAGCTGGCGTATGCGCGGAAGCCGCTCGGTGAATTCCTTGCCCAATTCGGCGAGACGGGCGATTTCTACAAAAGCCTGCAACGGTTCGCAAAGACGCGGACGTGCGCCTTCGACTATTCCTATCTCACGCGGGAAGAGCGGGAGGGGTGCGTTGACTATTGCGATATGCTCGGACGGGGGGATTCCTTCTCGCAGAGCGGGTATTTCTCGTCCAAACGGGGAGCGCTGTCGGAGAAAAAGGCGGAGAGCGAAAAGGAGGCGAAGGCGAGGGGGGAACTGTACCTCAAACTCGGACTTCTCGCGGGGCTTGCCTTCGTGATCTTGATCGTATAATGGATATCTCGATTATCTTCAAACTTGCGGCAATCGGCATCATCATCACCGTCGTATGTCAGGTGCTCAAAAAATCCGATCGGGAGGACGTGGCGACGGTCGTCTCCATCGTCGGGCTCGTGATCGCGCTCACCATCGCCGTGACGATGATCGGCGACCTCTTCGCCGTGCTCCAAGAGACGTTCGGAGTTTACTGAAATGCCCATCTTCCAACTCGTCGGCATCGCGTTCGTGACCGCCGTCGCCGCGCTCATCTTAAAGGGGACAAAGCCCGAGCTCTCCTTCGCCGTCTCCATCGCGGGAGGAGTCATTCTCCTCCTCATCGTCTTTGAACTCTTTCGGGACAGCGCGTCCATCTTCGGCGAGATCGCGGACATTTCGGGGTTGGACACGGCGTTCGTGAAGATTCTTTTGAAGATGGTGGGCATCGGATATTTGGTGGAATTCAGCGCGGGCGTGCTCAACGACTTCGGGCAGACCTCGCTCGCGGACAAGCTGGTCTTTTGCGGAAAGCTGATCGTGCTCGTGCTCGCCATTCCCATTTTGGAGAGCGTGCTCGGGCTCGTCAAGCGCCTCTTGGAGTTGATATGACGGGAAGGGGAGGAAAGAAAGCGAAGGCGGTCGCCGTACTGCTCCTTTTGGCGGCGCTACTATGCTTGCTTCTCGGGAGCGGGTCGCCTGTCCGCGCTTCGGCGGCGACTGCGGACGAGGAGGCGATGCGGGAGTTCGAGGCGCGCATCGACGAGCTCCTCCAATCTCTCGACACAGAGGAACTGCAAGCCTACCTCGACGGGCTCTCGCAGTTCCGCGGCGTCTCCGTCAAAGAAAAGCTGTTGAGCGTGATCACGGGCGACTTCTCGCTCGATTACGCCTCCGTATTCGAGGCGACCCTCGCGCTCGTCTGGGAAGAGGGGAAGGTGATGCTGCCCGCATTCGCCGTCATCTTGGCGGTCGCGCTCCTGTGCGGCGTCCTGAATTCCCTCAAAAACAGCTTTTTACAAAGTACTATGTCAGACATAATCAACTTCGTTGCCTACATTTCGGTGGGCGCCGTCGTGCTCGCCTGCCTCATCGGGGTGCTGGAAGCGGGGTTCGGGGCGGTCGCGCAGATGAAGCGGCAGATGGAGATCGTCTATCCCATTCTCCTCACACTCATGGCGGCGAGCGGCGGGGCGGTCTCGGCGGGCGTCTTTCGTCCAGCGGTGGCATTCATGAGCGGCGCCGTGTGCGAACTGTTCACGGCGGTCGTTTTGCCCGCGTCGGTGGTGGTGGTCGTGCTCGCCTTCGTCGGCAATCTCTCCGAGGAGGTGCGCACCGAGCGCCTCGGGGATCTCTTCAAGAGCATCAACAAATGGCTTATCGGGCTCTCGCTCGGACTATTCAGCCTCTTTTTGACGGTGCAGGGCATCTCTGCCGCACAATACGACGGGCTCTCGATGCGCGCGATCAAATATGTGGTCTCGGGGTCGGTCCCCATCGTGGGAGGCTTTCTGTCGGGCGGGCTCGACCTCGTGGTGGCGGGGAGCGCGCTCATCAAGAACGCACTCGGCTCCTTTTCTCTGTTTGTGCTCGCGGGCACCCTCCTCCGTCCGCTCATGCTCTTTGCCGCCTTCCAGATCTTCCTGCGGCTGTCTGCGGCGGCGACGGAGCCCGTCGGCGGCAAAATTTCCTCCTTTCTGTCCCGTCTCGCGGGGGATATGGGCTATTTTTTGGCGGGACTGCTGTGCGTGGCGTTCCTGTACTTCCTCACGCTCCTGCTCCTCATCTGTTCCACGGGGGTGATCTTCTGATGCAGACATACATTCTGAGCATCGCGGGCGTCGTCCTGCTCTCCGCCGTCGTCACCATCGTCGCCCCGAACGGTAAGATGGGGAAGTTCGTCAAGGGGATGAGCAAGCTGTTCATCCTCGCGGTGCTCGTCGCGCCGCTCGCCTCCTTCGCGGAGACGGGCAAATTCACCTTCGAGACGGCGCACATCGGCGAGGATTCGGGCTACCTGCGCGAGTGCGCGTCCATTTTGGAGGAGGAGGACGAAGCGGAGATCGCTGGGTACCTCTTCGAGACGTTCGGCGTCACGGCGCAGGTGGACGTGACGCGCGGAACGGAAGCGAACTTCCCGCGGCAAAAAATCGCCGTGACTCTCACGGAGCACGGAATAATCGGAGAGGACGAGCGTATATATAGAATGACACAGATGAAGGAGGCGCTTGTCGGGCGCTACGGATGCGAAACGGAGGTCGTATGACGGCGGGCACGGAGAAGATGAAGGCGTTTTTCCGCAATAAGACGGTCCATATCGTCCTTGTATGTCTGCTCGCGCTCCTGCTCCTGTTCGCCGCCTACAAGGTGTTCGCGGCGCCGACGCAAAAGAGCGGGTACACGCCGACGGAGCGGGAGGAGCGCGTCATCATGCTCCTCGAAGAGCTCGACGGGGTGGACGGCGCCACGGTGATGATCACGGAAGAGGAGAGCGTTCCCGTGAGCGCTATCGTAGTGTTCCGCGGAGAGGACGGCTTCCTCGTCCGCATGAAGGTCCGTCAGATCGCGGCGACCGCCCTCGGGATCGAAGAGAAGAACGTCGTGGTCTATCCCACGGAAAAGTAAGCGGAAACCAATAAATTAAGGAGATAAAATTATGTCCAACACGAAAAAGATCGCCCTGATGTCCACCCTCGTCTTGTTGCTTGCGGTCACCGCAATCTTCAACTTCGTGCTCGCGGGCACGCGCTCCACCACGGTGGACGGCGACGCGAGCGTGCAGGTGAACTATTTCACGACCTACCGCGCCGAACGCAATACGACGCGGAGCGAGGAGTTCGTCCAGCTCGACAGCGTGATCACCGCCTATGCGATGGACACCCCCGAATATTCCGCCGCCGTCCAGCGCAAGCAGGAGCTCGTGGAGATGATGGAGGATGAGCTCGTCATGGAATCCATCATCAAGACGATCGGATTTTCCGACGCGGCGGTCGCCATCGGCAACACTTCCAACATCAATGTGTTTATCAACGCCAACGAGCTCGACGCGCAAACGGTGACCAAAATCTTCTATGCGCTCGAAGTGGAGCACAATGTCCGCGACGGGAAGATCATAATTATGCCTGTTTATGCGGAAAGTTGAGAAAAAACAGTAGTAAATTCCGAAAATATGTGTTATAATGGGTTCTACAAAGGAGACAGCCATGGCAAGCATCAGATATAATCCAAACGGTCACAAGGGAAAGATCACCTACAATTCGGACATCGTGAGCGGCATCGTCGTTCTGAGTTTGCAGGAGACGGAGGGGATAGAGCTCATCCCTTCCAAGAGCAAGGGAATCAAGATTTCCTTTGAGAAAGAGGGCGTGTTCGTGGACATTTCGGTGATCGCGCACTACGGGTACAACGTTCCCGAGCTCGCATACCGCATCCAGCAGACCATCAAGCAAATGGTCGAGTCGATGACGAAGTACAAGATCGCCAAGGTGGACGTCCACGTGCAGAGCGTGATCTTCCCCCAAGCGGCGCCCGCACCCGCGCCCGCGCCGCAGGAAGCGCCCGCACAGGAAGAAACCAACAACGGATGAAAGTCGGCTCCCTCCCCCCAATCGGGGAAGGGAGTCCGTTTTGCATAAGGAGAAAGCATGAGAAGCGATGCAAGAGAGACGGCGTTCAAGATCGTGTTCGCGCGCCTTTTGGGCGGCGACTGCGGGCAGGGGTACCGCTCGGCGCTCTATCGCGCGGCAAAACTCAACGACGACGACAAGGCGTATGCCGAGCGTCTCGTTTCGCTCGTCGCCGAAAAGGGGGAGGAGCTGACCGCCGCGTTCATGGAGAAGGTGGAACGCTTCGCGGAATACCGCATCTATCCCGCCGATAAAGCCGCGCTCCTCGTCGCGCTCGCCGAAATCAGATATTTCGACGACATTCCGCCCGTCGTTTCGGTGAACGAGGCAACCTCGCTCGCGAGCCGCTATTCGACCGAGCGCTCCGCCGACTTCGTGAACGGCGTTCTGGGGGGAATCATCAACGCATGAAACTCATCGACGGAAAGGCGATCGCGGCGCAGATCAAGGCGGAAGTGCGCGCGCGCGCCGAGAAATTTTTCGAACGGCACGGCAAACAGCCGGGGCTCGCCGTGGTGCTCTTCGGCGACGACCCCGCATCGCAGATCTACGTCCGAAACAAGATTCGCGCCTGTGAAGAGACGGGGGTACGTTCGTTCACCGATTATCTGCCCGCCGACGTCACCGAACGGCAGGCGGAGGAGGTCGTGCGCGCGCTTGCGGAGGATGAAAAGGTGCACGGCGTGCTCATCCAGCTGCCGCTTCCCGCCCATCTCGACGGCAAGCGGTTGCTCTCGCTCATCCCCCCGATCAAGGACGTAGATGGCTTCTCGGCGGAAAACGTGGGGCGGCTCGCGCTCGGCGAGGCGGGAACGGTCGCCTGTACGCCGCTCGGCGTGATGGAGCTTCTCCGCCGCAGCAACGTTTCCCCCGAGGGGAAGCGCGCGGTGGTGGTGGGGCGCAGTAACATCGTGGGGAAGCCCATGGCGATGCTTCTGCTCAACGCGAATGCGACGGTGACCGTCTGCCATTCGCGCACCGCGGACCTCAAAGAGGAGTGCGCAAGAGCGGATATCCTCATCGCGGCGGTCGGGAGACCCGCTTTCATTACGGCAGATATGGTGAAGGAGGGGGCGGTGGTCATCGACGTGGGCGTCAACCGCACCGAGCGCGGCGTGTGCGGCGATGTGGATTTCGGCGCCGTCTGCGAGAAGGCTTCCCTCATCACGCCCGTTCCGGGCGGGGTGGGACCCATGACGGTCGCCATGCTCCTCCAAAATACGGTAGCGGCGGCGGAGGCACAGGAAGGATGAACTTTTCCGAACAGTACGAAGGATACCGCGCGCGCTTCGAGGAAGCGCTCCGCATAGCTTGCGGCGGGATGAACTACACGCCCGCCGTGCTCGCCGAGAGCATGCGGTATTCCCTGCAAGCGGGAGGGAAGCGCATCCGCCCCGTTCTCTTTCTCGCCGCGCTCGACGGTCTCGCGCGGCTTGACGTCTCCAAGGAACTCGACTATGCCGTGGCGATCGAATGTATCCATACCTATTCGCTCATCCATGACGATCTTCCCGCCATGGACAACGACGATTTCCGCCGCGGCAGACCGTCCAACCACAAAGTATTCGGGGAGGCGAACGCCATTTTGGCGGGCGATGCGCTCCTCTCGTATGCCTTCGATCTGCTCCTTCGGCGCGCCGCGGTCGATCGCCGTCACGCACGCGCCTCCCTCGCGCTCTCCCGCGCGGCGGGTGCGGAGGGGATGGTCGCGGGGCAATCCGCCGATCTCTTCTATGAACGGAAAGAGGCGGGGAAGGAAGAATTGAAGTTCATCTATGCCAACAAGACGGGCAGACTGATCGCCGCGCCCCTCGTGATGGCGGCGGAACTTGCGGGCAGGTCGCAACCCGAGATGGAGGAGTTCGGCATGAAGCTCGGGATGCTCTTCCAGCTCACGGACGACATTCTCGACGAGAAGGGGGACGCCTCGCTCGGAAAGACTCTCGGGAAAGACAAGGCGGAGGGCAAGCTGACCGCCGTCCGCGTATTCGGCATGGCGGGCGCGGAACGCCTCGCGGACGAGACGGCGGCGGCGTGCGCAACGCTCATCGGGCGCGCGGACCTGCACAACGCGGATTTCTTCGCCGCGCTCACGGCGTCCGTGCGCGGCAGACGCAACTGAATTTGGAAAGGAGGGCGCCGCGCGGCGCCGCTTCATTGTATGAGAATTTTATCGGGAGACGCACTCAAATGCGCGTCCGTTTCCGAATTAAAGGAATTTTGCGAGCAGCTCCGCGAGGAGATCTTCCGCACGGTCTCGGTGTGCGGAGGGCATCTCTCGTCCAACCTCGGGACGGTGGAACTCACCGTCGCGCTCCACCGCGCCTTCGATTTCCCGCGCGACAAGATCGTATTCGACGTGGGGCACCAATGCTATACGCATAAGCTACTCTCGGGGCGGGCTGACCGCTTTCACACGCTTCGGAAGGAGGGCGGGCTCTCCGGCTTTCCCAAGCGCACGGAGAGCGAATACGACTGTTACGACACGGGGCACGCGGGGACGGCGATCTCCGCCGCGCTCGGCATCGCCAAGGCGCGCGACATCAAGGGGGAGAACTTCTCCGTCATTGCGCTCGTGGGGGACGGCTCCTTCAATAACGGTCTCATCTTCGAGGCGCTGAACAGTCTGCGCATCCTCAACACGCGCGTGCTCATCGTGCTCAACGACAACGGCATGAGCATTTCTCCCACCGTCGGGAGCACGCACGAGGTGCTCGGCGAATTGAAGGCGGGCGAGGCGCCCCTCGAGGACGTGAAGCTCTTCGAGCGGTTCGGTCTGCGCTACGTCGGGGCGGTCAACGGAAACGATTTCGACCAACTTCTCCCCGCGCTCTCCGAGGCGAAGGAACTGCTGAAAACGACGAGCGTCCTTCTGCACGTCGTCACGAAGAAGGGGCAGGGCTACCCGTTCTGCGAACAGGCGCCCGTGGAGACGCACGGTCTCAGCCCGAGGCCGCAGAGCGGAACGGAATATTCGGCGGCGCTCGGAGAGGAGCTAACCGCCCTCGCCGCGCACGACGGGCGCATCGTTGCGGTCACCGCCGCCATGACGGACGCGCTCGGACTGCGCGGGTTCTTCGACGCCTACCCTGAGCGCGCCTTCGACGTCGGCATCTGCGAAGAGCACGCCTCGGTGCTGTGCGCCGCGCTCGCGACGCAGGGGATGAAACCGTACTATGCGATCTATTCCACCTTCCTCCAACGCGCCTTCGACGAGATCATCCACGACGTGTGCGGGCAAAATCTCCCCGTCACCTTTTGCGTGGACCGCGCAGGCGTGACGGGCGCGGACGGGGAGACCCATCAGGGCGTATTCGATCTCTCCTATCTCTCCCCGATTCCCAATCTCGCCATAGGGGTCCCGAAGGATATAGGGGAGTTCCGCGCGATGCTCCGTGCAAGCGCCTCCTATCCCGCTCCGTTTGCCATCCGCTACCCGCGTTCCGGCAGGGAAGGAAAGGTAGAGAAGGTCGAAATCGGAAAATTCGAAGTTTTACATAGTAGTATGTCAGACATAGCCATTCTCGCCGCGGGCGAACGGTGCGTGCGCATGGGCGAGCGCATCGTGGAGCGCCTCAAAGGAGAGGGCAAGGACGCCGCGCTCATCAACGCGCGGTTCGTGAAGCCGCTCGACGAACAGCTCCTCGGCGACCTTCCGCAGCGGCACATCTTCACGTTGGAGGACAACGTGCTTGCGGGCGGCTTCGGGGACGCCGTCGCGCGGTACTATCGCAACAGCGGGAGAAAGGTACATGCGTTCGGCTATGCGGACGCCTTCATCCCGCACGGCGAGCCCGCTTCGCTCGCGCGGCGGTTCGGGCTGGACGAGGAGCGAATCCTCGCGGAGATCGAAGAAATCTATGCGCGCGGATAAATACTTTGCCGAGCGGTTCGGCTCGCGCACGAAGGCAAAGGACGCCCTGTCAAAGGGGCTTGTCGTATGCCGCGGACGGGCGCTCTCGCCCGACGACGACGTCGCGGAGGGCGACGAGTTCGAGTTCTTGCCCATGGAGAGCTTCGCCTCGCGCGGCGGCGACAAGCTGGAGCGCGCGCTCGACTTCTTTCACGCCGACGTCTCTGGGCTCACCCTGTGCGACCTCGGGGCGAGCACGGGCGGATTTACCGATGTTCTCCTCCGCCGCGGCGCCGCGCGGGTGTACTGTGTGGACGTGGGGGAACGCCAGCTCGAGGCGCGTCTCGCCGCCGATCCCCGCGTGCGGGTGATGGACAGGACCAACGCGCGCTATCTCACGCGGGAAAGTTTTCCCGAGCCGCTCGGCGGCGCGGTGTGCGATCTGAGTTTCATCTCGCTCCGCCTCATCCTTCCCGTGCTGAGGGAGCTGTTGCCCGACGGGGGCTGTGCGTATGTCCTCTTCAAACCGCAGTTCGAATGCGGCGGAAAGATCGGGAAGAGCGGCATTTTGCCCGTCGCGGCGCACGGCGCGCTCTTGAAGGAATTCCGCGCCTATGCGGCGCAACTCGGCTTCGGCGCCCTCGGAATCGTGAACGCGCCGATCCTTCCGAAAAAGAATATCGAATACGTCGTGGCGCTCTGCAAAAACGTCGGGGGGATGGGGGAAGAGGCGTTCCTCGCCGCCGCAAAAAAATTGCTGTGACAGCGGATAAATTTTGTCGATTTCGCTTGCGTTTATGCAAAAATACATGTATAATATGGTTTGCATGAAAGTCGGCATCTATTATAACGCGGCTCAGGCGGAGCCCTCCGACTCCGAACGCCTTGCGCGGATCCTGACCGACCGCGGGTGCGAAGTCCAATTATTCGACGACACGGAAGCCGTTTGCTCTGTGGACCGTCTGGTGGTCCTCGGGGGAGACGGCACCGTTTTGCGCGCCGCGAAGCGCGCTGCGGAGCTTCGGATTCCGCTCGTCGGCGTCAATTACGGGCGGCTCGGCTTTCTCACCGAATTCGAGAGGGGGGAGACGGAAGCCGCAGCAAAGCTCGTCCTCGACGGGAACGCGGCGCTCATCCGCCGTTCCATGCTCGAAGTCGATCTCAACGGTCGGAGGACGTACTGCCTCAACGAACTCGCCCTGCTCCGCGGCGTCTCCGAGGAACGGGACAACCGCGTCGCGCGCATCTCTGCCGTCATCGACGGCGGGAGCGCGGGGGACTTCTATGCGGACGGGCTCATCGTCGCCACGCCGACGGGCTCCACTGCATATTCGCTCTCCGCGGGCGGGAACATCATGACGCCCGAATGCGCGACCTTCCTCCTCACGCCCATCTGCGCCTTTTCCATGCGGAGCCGTCCCATCGCCTATTCCGACGACAGCGACCTCCTCTTGCGGCTCGAAGGCGACCGCATGATCGCGTACGGAGACGGCGTCTCGCTCGGGACGGTGGGAAGAGACGACGTTCTCACCGTGCGGAAGGCGGAACGGAGCGCACTGTTCCTCACCCGCGACCGTCACAGCTTTTTCCGCCGTTTGACTCAGAAATTAAATTAAAATATATAAAAGCAAAATGAGGGGACATTATGTTGAGAAACGCAAGACATGCTAAAATTCTTGAGCTGATCTCCGACAAGGAGATCGAAACGCAGGAGGAGCTCTGTGCAGAGCTCGCCGTATGCAACTATCCCGTCACGCAGGCGACCGTCTCGCGCGACATCAAGGAGTTGCATCTCTTTAAGGTCAAGGGGTCGAAGAAGCGCTTCCGCTACGCTTCGCTCAGCGAGACGGAGGGAGGCATCTCCGATAAGATGCGTTCCCTCTTCAAGACCTGCGTGGAATCCATCCGCCCCGTGGGCAATCTCATCGTGATCAAGACGCTCATGGGCAACGGCGGGAACGCGGGCGTGGTGGTGGACCGCCTCGAATACCAAGAGGTCGTCGGCACCGTCTCGGGCGACAACACGGTGCTCGTCATCTGCGAGACGCCCGTGGACGCCCATTCCGTGAGCACCAAGCTCGCCGCCATCGTCAAGGGCTGATTCTATGCTCAGGCATCTTTCGGTACAGAACGTCGCGCTGATCGACCGCGCCGAATTGGATTTTTCCGAAGGATTGAATGTGCTCTCGGGAGAGACGGGCGCGGGGAAATCGGTCTTGCTGGACGCGATCGACTTCGTCCTCGGCGCAAAGGCGGACAAGTCCATGGTGCGCACGGGTGCGGGCGAATGCACGGTGCGCGCCGAATTTTACACCGAAAGCAAAGAAGTGGGCGACGCGCTCGAGGACCTCGGTTTGGAACGGGAGGAGACTCTCGTCATCAGCCGCACGCTCACCGCGGAGGGAAGAAGCTCGCTCAAACTCAACGGATGCACCGTCACTGCGGCGATGCTCCGCCGTGTGACCTCGCTCCTCGTGGACATCCACGGGCAGAGCGAGCATTTCTTTTTATTGAAGGAAGCCAACCAGCTCAAACTGCTCGATACCATCGCGGGAGAGCCCGTCATGAAGGAGAAGGAGGCGCTTTCGGTGCTTCTTTCGGAGCGGAGGAAGATCGTCTCCTCGCTCGCCGCCTTCGGGACGGACGAGGGGGAGCGGAGCCGTCGGCTCGACGTTCTCTCCTATCAAATAGAGGAGATCGCGCGCGCAGACCTCAAAGAGGGCGAGGAGGAGAAACTGCTCGCCCTGCGCGAACGCTTCCGCAATGCGGAAAAGATCTTATCGGGACTTGCGGGCGCGGAGGACTATCTCACCGCGGACGGCGGCGCGCTCGACGCGGTGAACGGCGCGAAGCGTTCGCTGGCGGCGATCGCCCGCTACGACGCCCGCTATGCGGAGATCGCGGACCGTCTCGAAAACGCCGCGGCGGAGCTTGACGACATCGCGGCAAGTGTGGAGGGTGAGCGGGAATCCCTCGACCTCGACGAGCGCGAGGCGGAGCGCGTCGAGGAACGGCTCGACGAGATCAAGACCGTCAAGAAAAAGTACGGCGGCTCCGTGGAAGCGGCGCTCGCCTTCGCCGAACAGGCGAAGCGGGAATACGCCATGCTCTCGGAGAGCGGGGAGACCATCGAACGTCTGCGGCACCAACTTGCGGAGACTGACCGCGCCGTCTATCGGCGCTGTGAGGCGCTCGCCTCCGCCCGCAAGAAAGCCGCGGATGGATTTTCGGCTCGGGTCGTTGCGGAGCTTGCCGAACTCGCCATTCCCTCCGCGCGCTTCGAGGTGCAAATGGACGAATTTACGGAGGAGGACGCCCCCAAGGCGACGGCGGAGGGGCTGGGCGGCGTGCGCTTTCTCTTCTCCGCAAACGCGGGCGAACCCTTGAAAGAGCTCAGCCGCGTGATCAGCGGCGGCGAAGCGAGCCGCTTCATGCTCGCCGTCAAGGCACAGCTTTCAAAATACGCAGGAATAGACACCTACATCTTCGACGAGATCGACGCGGGCATCGGCGGGAGGACGGCGCAAGTCGTCGCGGAGAAATTCTGCCGCCTCTCGGGGCAGGTGCAAATTCTCGCCGTGAGCCATCTCGCGCGCATCGCCGCCTTCGCCGATCGGGAATTCCTCATCGAAAAGCGGGAAGAGGGGGGACGCGCGCAGACCTTCATCCGCGAAGTGACAGGGGAGGAGCGCGTGAACGAGCTCGCCCGCCTCATCGGGGGGAAGGAGAGCGAACACGTCGTTCTGCATGCGCGGGAGCTCCTCGGCGAAGCGGAACGGTTCAAAAACGCGCGATAGTCCCGGTATAGAAATTTTCGGCTTACGCAAGCTATCTTCTGCAAACGGAGGGATACATGCGTAAGCTGAATTTTTTTCTTGCCGCCGCTCTCGTTGCCGCCTGTTTTCTGACGGGGGGCGGCGTCGGCACGCGAAACGCCGACGCGGCGGAGAAGGAATACTATATAGGAGGAATGACCGCCGGGTTCATGCTTTCGGCGGGGGGAATCGAGATCATCGGGCTCAATGAAGTCGCGGCGGAGGACGGGATCCACCGCCCCGCCGCGGAGGCGGGAATCCGCGTGGGCGACTGCATCTGCGCCGTTGACGGCATCGCCGTCCGCACCATCGCGGAGCTCAACGCGGCGCTCGAACGGAGCGAGGGGAAGCCCGTCAAGGTGACCCTCCGCCGCAGAGGGGAGACGGCGGAGATCGAGGTAACGCCCGTCAAGGATAAAAACGGGAAATATAAGATGGGGATCCTCATCCGCGACACCCTCGCAGGCATCGGCACGGTGACCTATATCGACAAGAGCGATCTGCGCTTCGGCGCGCTCGGGCATGCGGTGAGCGATGAGAATCAGACGGAGTTTTCCATCTCGGACCCGCGCGTGTACGCGTGCAGCGTCATCGGCGTCACCAAGGGGACGCGCGGCAAGGCGGGGGAGCTGAGGGGGCTCTTCATGAACGAGACGCCGCTCGGCAAGGCTGATAAGGTGTGCGGCACGGGGCTGTACGGCACCTTTGAAAAGGGATACGACTTCTCGCACTGCGAACTCGTGGAGGCGGCGCCCGTCGCGGAGGCGACCATCGGGAAGGCGGTCATCTATTCCACGGTGGACGGCACGTGCCCGCAAAAATACGAGATCGCCATCGCGAAAGTGGATGCGGACAACCGCGAGAACAAAAATTTCGTCATCAAGGTGACGGACGAACGGCTCCTCGACGAGACGGGGGGAATCGTGCAGGGGATGAGCGGCAGTCCCATCATCCAGAACGGCAAGCTCATCGGCGCGGTCACCCATGTATTCCTCAACGACCCGACGCGGGGCTACGGCATCGCCATCGAGCACATGCTCGGAAATTGACGAATCGCGGCGAATGTTTTCGGAAGCGGACTCATATCATGGAATATGAGTCCTTTTTCTTGCCTTCGGGACTGCCTATGGCGCGGCTTGGAGCGCAAAAAGACGCTTCTCGCATTTTGCGCCGTCTTTCTGCTCGGAATGGTGTTGGGGCTGTGCTGTTTCCGTGCGCCCGCCGTGTTCGAATACCACTTCAATCTCTGCGACCGCTTCATGAGCCGCGTCTGCTATTCGGATCGGAGCGTCGTCCTCATCTGGTTCGAGCGGACGGCGGGTTGCACCGTCGTGCTCGCGCTCGTCCTGCTCGGCGGGATCCACATCGCGGGCGTCGCCCTCCCCGCGGCACTCCTTCTCTACCGCGCCTATACCTTCGGCGGGAGCCTCGGCGTGTTCTTCACCGTCTATGGGGGAACGGGCGTCCTCATCGTCACCGTGCTCTATCTTCCCATCCACCTGCTCACGGACGCCGTGCTCCTCCTCGCGGCGTCCGTCTCCTGCGGCAGGGCGGCGCATTTCTGCTTTACGAGGCGGGAGCTATTGGAACTTCTCCTCGATTTTGCCGTCTTTGCCGTTCTCATCCTCGCCATCTATCTTTTGGAGGCGCTCGTCCTGCTCGCCGTCTTTCATCCGCTCGGAAATCTTTTATAGACGCGCTTAAAATCCGAAAAAGCGCCCAAACTGTCGATATGAAAGCATTTTGGAAACGGACGGCGGCGCTGTTGGCGGCGGGGACGGCGCTCCTTGCCGTGGGTGCGGCGCCCGCCCCGCAGTCGGAGAACGTGCCTCAGCCGCAGTGCAAGGCGGCGTATCTGTGCGACGCGGCGAGCGGCACCGCCGTCTACGGAAAGGAAGAGACGAAGCGGTTGCCCATAGCGAGCATGTGTAAGATCATGACGCTCCTTTTGAGTTTCGAGGCGGTGGACAGCGGCGTCCTCACCTATGACGAGGAGATCGTCGTGAGCGAGAACGCCGCCGGGATGGGCGGTTCACAGGTCTTTCTCGAAGCGGGGCTCTCCTATCGCGCGGAGGAACTCATGGAGACTATCGCGGTCTGCTCGGCAAACGATTCCTGCGTGGCGCTCGCGGAGCGCGTGGCGGGGAGCGAACCCGCATTCGTGGACCGCATGAACGAGCGTGCGAGGGAGCTCGGCGCGGAGAATACGCTCTTTTCGAACTGCACGGGGCTCCCGAAGGAGCCGCAATATTCGTGCGCGAAGGACGTCGCTCTGATGCTCCGCGCCCTCATCGGGCATGAAAAATACTTCGAATTCGCGCACATCTGGTTGGAGGACTTCCCGCATCCCGACGGCAGGACCATCCGCATCACCAATACCAATAAGCTCATCCGCCAATACGAGGGGTGCGACGGCGGCAAGACGGGCTTTACCAACGAAGCAGGATTTTGTCTCGCCGCCACGGCGAAGCGGAACGATACGCGCCTTGTTGCGGTCGTCATCGGCGCCGAGACCTCCAAAGACCGCTTCCGCGGCATTACGGGGCTCTTCGATTTCTGCTTCAATACCTATGAGACGCGGGTGATTGCCGAAGCGGGGACGCTCGACGAGCGCGTCGAAGTGCGCGGCAGCCGCATGAAGGATGTCGCGGTGGAGCTCCATTCCCCGCTCACCGCCTTCCAAAAGCGGGGTGAGGCGGGCGACTATACCGTCGAGATCGAGCCCCGCGACGCGCTCTGCGCGCCCTTGAAGAAGGGGGACGAGGTGGGACGCGCCGCACTCTATCGGGACGGGGTCGAGATCGCCTCTTCGCCGCTCTTCGCCGCAGAGGACGCGCCCAAACTGACTTGGTGGGACGCCTTCCGAGAGCTGGCAAGACTTTGGAATTAACCAACTTTTTCGAACTTTAACATAGTACTATGCGTGGCGTAATCGAAAAACGGTCGATTGCGCCGCGTTTTTTTCTTGACTTTCGGGGGATGAAATGATATGATTTGAAAAAACGATACGAGGTGATCCGATGAACGAACGCGAAACGTTGCGCGTGAATGAACGCGGACATTTGGAGATAGGCGGCGCAGATTGCGTGGAGCTTGCGAAGCAGTTCGGAACGCCGCTCTATGTGTTCGACGAGGCGCACATCCGTACGATGATGCGCGTCTTTCGCGACACGCTCGAAGAGGAATATGACGGGAACGGCTTGGTGCTCTATGCCTCCAAGGCGTTTTCGTGCAAGGCGATCTACCGCATCGCCGCACAGGAGGGTATCGGCGTAGACGTCGTTTCGGGCGGGGAGCTGTACACGGCGCTCTGCGCCGATTTTCCCGCCGCGCGCATCTGCATGCACGGGAACAACAAACTGCCCGCGGAGCTCGCCGAAGCGCTTGAAAACGGCGTCGGGCGCATCGTGATCGATTCCTTCCTCGAAGCGGACCGCCTCGAAGAGGAGGCGGCGCGGCGCGGCGTCGTGCAAACGGTGCTCATCCGCATCAATCCCGGCGTCGAGGCGCACACGCACGCCTATGTGCAGACCGCGACGCCGGACAGCAAATTCGGCTTCTCCATCTACGACGGCTCGGCGGAGGAGATCACGCGGGCGGTGCTCTCCAAGCCGCATCTGCGCCTCGTCGGCTACCATTGCCATATCGGTTCGCAGATCTTCGAAAAGCAGTCGTTTGTCCTCGCCGTGCAGAAAAATCTCGCATTCCTCGCGGAAATGAAGAAGAAATTGGGATTTGAGGCGCGGGAGCTCAACCTCGGAGGGGGGTTCGGCGTGTGGTACACGGACGCGGATCCCAAGCTCCGCCCCGCCGACTATCGCGGCTATCTCTCCGCCCTCATCGCGGCGGTGAAGAAGGGATGCGCCGAACTCGGATTGAATCTTCCCTTCCTGATGCTCGAACCCGGGCGCTCCATCGTGGGCGAGGCGGGCATCACCCTCTACACGGTGGGCGCCATCAAGGAGATCCGCGGCTTGCGCAAATACGTCGCCGTGGACGGGGGGATGTTCGACGATCCGCGCTACTGTCTCTACCAATCCAAATACACGGCGATTCTCGCGAACCGCGCCGACGAAGCGCCGACGGAGCGCGTTTCGGTGGCGGGAAAGTGCTGTGAGAGCGGCGACCTCATCGGCGTGGATATGAACCTGCCCTCTGCGCGGGCGGGCGACCTTCTCGCCGTCTTTACGACGGGTGCCTACAACTACTCGATGGCGTCCAACTACAACCGCAATCTCATTCCTCCCGCCGTGCTCGTGAAGGAGGGGAAGGCGGACTACATCGTCGCCCCGCAGAGCTATGAGGACCTCGTCCGCAACGACGTGCTGCCCAAATCCCTCCGTTGAAGGAAACCACAATATCTTGACGGCAAGAGCGGAAATTTCCCAAAATCTCCGCTTTTTTCTTGCCTTTTTTTCGCATTTGCTCTATAATAGATTTATGGTCGATTACGTCGTTTGGCTGGTCGCAAGTTTTTTGGCGGTCGCGGTCGTTCTGACTTTCCATGAATTTGCGCATGCGTTCGTCGCATACCGTTGCGGGGACCCGACGCCGAAGTGGAACGGAAGGCTCTCGCTCGATCCTCTGCGCCATTTCGACCTCACGGGGCTTTTGTGCTTTACGCTCGTGGGGTTCGGCTGGGCGAAACCCGTGCCGATCAATCCGAATAACTTTCGCCGCTACCGCCTCGGGCTCGCGCTGACCGCCTGCGCGGGCGTCGTCATGAACTATCTGATGGCGTTCGTGCTCTATCCCGTCGCGATGGTCACGCAGCTCTATATGCCGCAGATCGTCGTTCTGCGCTACTTTCTGGTATCGCTTACGTGGAATCTCTTCCTGTACAGCCTGAGCTTTTGCGTGTTCAATCTGCTCCCGCTCTATCCGCTCGACGGCTTCCGCATCGTGGACGCGCTCAACAAGCGGCGGGGGGCTGTCTATCGCATCCTGCGCAACTATGGGCAGTGGATCCTGTTAGGGCTCGTAGCCGAAAGTTTTATCTGCGACGCGTTCGTGCGGATGGGCATCGCCGTCATGCAGAACTTCGACATCCTCTATTGGGTGATGCAATTCGCGCAGTACATCATCGGATATCCCATCCGTGCGCTCTGGGGGTTGGTATTTTGAAGCGGGAAAATTTCGAATCCATCGTCGATTATACCACGGTCCTCTCCAACTTCGAGGGGCCGCTCGACCTCTTGCTCTATCTCATCAACCGCGAAGAGATCGAGATCAAGGATATCTTCGTATCGCAGGTGACCGAGCAATTCCTGCAATACATGCAGGGCTTATCCTCCCTCGACGTGGAGAAGGTGGCAGATTACCTCAACATCGCCGCGACCATCATCAAGATCAAGGCGCAATCGCTCGTTCCAAACGTGACGGAGGACCCCGAGACCGACGAGGAGATTGAAGACGAGAAGCGCGAACTCATCCGTGCGCTCGAAGAATTCCGCCTCATCAAGGAGGAGAGCAAGAAGCTCAAAGAGCTCGAGACCATCGGCTACTACTTCAAGGCGCCCGATAAGGACGCCGGAACGCCGCGGAGGGTGTTCTCCCTCGAAAATCTCACGCTGGACGGGCTCGTTTCGGCGTTCTCGACGCTCATGATGAGGCGGGAGAGCGAGCTCGGGAAAGAGGAAGTCCGCGAGATTCCCCGCGACAGGTTCACCGTCCGCCAAAAGATCACCTACATTTTGGAGAGCTTGGAGGGAGGGGAGGAGACCCGCTTCGAACAGCTCTTTTCCGCAGACAGTACAAAACCCGAGATCGTTACGACCTTTCAGGCGCTCCTCGAGCTTCTGAAACATCAGTTCCTGTTCGTACGGCAGGAGGAGGCGTTCGGGCAGATCTTCATCTCGCTCAACCCGTCAAAGGAGGGACCCCTTGGAGAAATTGACGAATACAATTGAAGCCGTTCTGTTCGCTTCGGGCAAGCCGATCGCCGTTTCAGATCTCGCCGAAAAACTCGGCGTGACCGAAGCGGAGGTGCGCCGCTCGCTGCTTGAACTCAAAGAGCGGTACGGCGCGGATGGGGGGATTCAACTCCTCGAATTCAACGAAAAGGCGCAACTCGGCTCCAATCCCGCCTACAAGGAAGGCGTGGCTGCCGTTCTCAATCCCATCCGCGAAAAGGAGCTCACGCGCGCCATCCTCGAATGCGCGGCGATCATCGCCTACAAACAGCCCATCACGCGCACGGAGATCGAGCTCTTGCGCGGCGTGAACAGCGACTATGCGGTGAACGAACTGCTTGCGCTCAACTTCATCTATCCGTGCGGCAGGAAGGACGCGGTGGGGCACCCCGTGCTCTTTGCCACGACGGACGAATTTTTGAAGCGCTTTAAGCTCAATTCGCTCGCCGACCTGCCCGATTACGATGCGCTCATGGCGATGCTCACCCGTCCCGACGTGCGGGATACATATCTCTATACGCACGATGAGTACAAGGAGGAGCCCCCCGCCGCCGAACCGCCGAAGCAGACGGACGCGAAGCTCCGCGAGAAGTTGGGGAGCGATATCGATTTCCCCGACTTTTTGCACGGAGTCGACGCAGACGAGATCGTAAAAATCTCATAGGGACCCATCATATTTTCCGACAATTCGCCCATATTACGGTTATGGGCGAATTTTTCGTATTCTCCTTTTTTTTGGGGATGCTCTCCTTCCTTTTCCCGCTCTTTCTCTATATCGATATCTACTTGGACGTGCGGGAAAACAGGGCGTGGTTCGTCCTGAGTTTCTATAAATACTTTCGCGTGCTCGGCGGGTACGGAGAGGTGCGGCAAGACGGGCTCGCCTTTCACATCACGAAGAAATTCGCCGTCCTCCTTCCCTATGAGAAGATGGCGGATACGCGAAAGAAATTCGAAGTGACGAAGGGATTCCAGCTATACCGCTTTCACCAATTGCTCGAAACGGGGGGAGCGGACAGCGTCTACGGCGTCATGCTCGCCGCCGCCATACAGGCGACGGGCGGGGCGGTGTTCTCCGTCCTGCGCACGCGGCATCCCTTTCTCTCCCTCAAAAACGGGACCGTCCTCACCGAAACGACCCAACTCAAACTGACGCTTCGGACGGTCGCCGTATTCAACGGGCTCGTCATGACGGTGGCAATTTCGAAAAAAATATTGGAGGCAATACTCAATTGGATAAGAAAAAAAAGATCGACGGCATCATGGAAAAAACAGCGGAGCACCTGACGGGATTGGTCGATGTCAATACCGTCATCGGCAAGCCCGTCATTTCGGCGAGCGGCGCGCAGATCATTCCCTTCACCAAAGTGACCTTCGGCTACCTCTCGGGAGGGGGCGAATACGGGGAAGTGAAGGCGATCAAAGACGATGAATGCTTCCCGTTCGCGGGCGGCGCGGGGACGGTCGTCAACATCAAGCCCGCGGGCTTTCTCA
>CANPXX010000017.1 GCA_947587085.1 uncultured Clostridia bacterium
CGCCGTTAGCTCAATTGGATAGAGCGTTGGTCTACGGAACCAAAGGCTAGGGATTCGAGTTCCTTACGGCGCACCAACGAACGGGCACACCCGAGAGGGTGTGCCCGTTCGTCTATCATACGATCTTTATGCGGGATTCGTTCGTCCGCATGGTCTTGTGCCCCCAAGTGTGTTGCATTCCGCACGGGATTTTGTTTGCGGACGAAGAGGGGAGCGGGGAGATTTTGTTCCGAAGAAATGTCGTCGCAAGACGGTGGGCAGGTCGTTTTCTGTATCAAACCTGTCCGATGACCGACAGAATGCTCCCGATGTCGGCGTTGATGCAGATGGATTGCCTTTGGATCTGTTCGGGACAGACCGCCTCGCCGTAGTTGATGCAAGCATAGGTCGCCCGCTTGTTCACGGCGGTCAGCCGCCAGAAGGGATACTTGATGATCGCAGGCGTGTTGTACCCCACGCCGAGTTCGAGATAGAGTACGCTTCCTTTTTCGTGCTCGTTGAGAAACCGCTTGTATCGCTCGCAGGCGGCATGCCAACCCTCGTCCTCAACAAACTTGTCGTCCGAACGCAGGTTCATCGTCATGGGCTTTCCGCAGACGGGACAGCGCGGAATGCGTTCTGTCGGAATTCTCATATCTCGCTCCTCTTGTACCATGCGGCGGACGGCCTCCTCGTTGTCATACGTCTGATTGTGGCAGGGCACGGAGCATTGGAACAGCCCATAGTCGCCCTGTGTATAAAAGAGCCGCTTCTTATCGAAGCCCGCCTTCTGAAAACAGTGATCGACGTTGGTGGTGACGACGAAGTAGTCCTTGTCCTTCACGAGACCGAAGAGCGTTTGATAGACGGGCTTGGGCGGGTCCATATAACGGTTGACGAGGATATACCGCGACCAATACGCCCAATGCTCCTCGGGCGTTCGATAGGGATAGAAGCCGCCCGCATACATATCGTGAAATCCGTACTTCTCCCCGAAGTCGGAGAAATATTTTTCAAAGCGGTCGCCCGAATAGGTGAACCCCGCCGCCGCGGAGAGCCCTGCGCCCGCGCCGATCACAACGGCGTCGGCAGACGCAAGAGCCGCTTTCAGGCGCCCGATGTCCGACGCAATATCGTTCTTGTCTTTCATATTCCTTGCGATCATATACTCCTTTTCATATTCAGCCCGACAACTCGGTTGATACAAATCTATCAGATTGTAATAAAAAAGTAACCAACAATACTTTCTTTTTTGCCGTTACATCTCTTATTGCTTGTAAAAGTCTTTTTTGTGTGCTATACTCTATAAAAAAGGGGGATGTCATCATGTTGACGAAGGACGAACTTCCCGATTGTCCCGTGGCGACCACGGTACAGCTCATCGGCAACAAGTGGAAATTGCTCATCATCCGCAATCTGCTTGCCTCGCCGCAACGGTTTACGCAGATGCTGAAAACCATTCCGATCAGTCAAAAAGTTTTGACGGACAACCTGCGCGCGCTCGAAAAGGACGGGCTCATCGAGCGGGAAGTCTTTGCGGAAGTGCCACCGCGCGTGGAATACTCGTTGTCGCCGCTCGGGATGTCGTTGAAGCCCATTCTCGACGCGATGATGGAATGGGGTACGGAATATAAAAGCAGTCTGGATTAGGGCAGGTTCTTACGGTGCATCAACGGGGACATCCAAACGGGTGCGCCGCTTTTCTGTCATCAATCGTTCGCGAGCGCATCCCGCTTGCTTTTTCGGTTGCGGTATGGTATCATGACAGCAGCGAACAACAGATGAGCGGAGAAATACTGCCGACTCGGAACATCTAAAAGCGGTCCATGCAAGGGAGAAAAAAGGATGGATAAAGCACAGATCTTTCAATTTATATCCGAACAAAAGACGGCGTTCATTGCCTCCGTCAACGGGCAGGGCTACCCCGTAATACGGGCGATGCTTGCCCCCCGCAAGATAGACGGCAACGAGATCTACTTCACGACCAATACTTCGTCCAACAAGATCAAACAGTATTCGGCAAACGGCAAAGCGTGCGTCTATTTTTATAAGCGCGGGAAATTCAAGTATCAGGGCGTTTCCGTGATAGGGGAAATGCAGGTCTGCACCGACCAAGCGACGAAAGAGGAGATCTGGCGCTTCGGCGACAAGATGTTTTATAAACAGGGCGTGACCGACCCCGACTATTGCGTGTTGAAATTCAAGGGTATCACAGCCGAATATTACTGCGATTTCAAGACGCAAACGATCGATCTGCGGGACGACTAACCGTTGGTTATAATTGTCCGAATGAAAATCAAATCGGTCGGAGAGGGGCGCAAGAGAAAAGAGAAGAGACGGCGGAAACGTGCGGCGGCGGGAAGCGAGTTCCCGC
Source organism: uncultured Clostridia bacterium (assembly GCA_947587085.1). Taxonomy (GTDB): domain Bacteria; phylum Bacillota; class Clostridia; order Christensenellales; family Borkfalkiaceae; genus Gallimonas. Next base: position 2,354 of record CANPXX010000017.1, read on the forward strand.
CGCCGCACGTTTCTCAAAGAGAAGGGCAGAAGAGGTCGGGCGTTCGCCCATCCTCTCCTTCGGGCTCACAAAATCGCGTCTGCCGCCGTATAGCCCCCGAGAGAGCCCGCCTTCACCTGAATGCAGAGATAGCGGATGCCGACCTCGGGAGAGGCGAAGATCTGCCGCTTTGCCGCGGGAGAGACGCGCACCCAGTCCCCCGCCTGAAGCTCGACCGTCTCGCCGTCCAGCGTCATTCTGCCCGCTCCGTCGAGAATCGCATAGATCTCTTCATTCTGCCGATGCGCATGGACGAAGGGCACGCAAGCGCCTGCGGGCAGTTCGTTCACGCTGATCTCCGCGCCCGTGAGCTCCAATGCGTCGTGAAGCTCGGTCCGCGCGCCGCCTGTTACATGCGTCTTGTTGAAAGGTTTCATATCGTTCTCCTCCTTTTTTGAGGAATCATACCACAAAGCCCGCACAATGTCCCGATGGTTACAAATTTATTACCGAAGAAATTTTCGGGATATTCGGCGCGGAGGGGCGTCGGGAGGGAAATTTCAAAAAACAATGTGAAAAGATTTCATTCGGACTTTACAAACGGAACAAAATGTGATATCATAGAAAAAAGCGGAGAGAGAACCATGAGATCGCACGAATCCGAAGAAATGTATCTTGAAACCATTTTGCTGTTGAAGAGCAAGCATCCCGCCGTCCACGCGATCGACATCGCGGGGGAGCTCGGCTATGCAAAATCCAGCGTTTCCCGCGCGGTCGGGCTCCTGCACCAGAGAGGGTACATCGAACTCAATGAGCTCGACGAGATCACCCTCACGGAGAAAGGGCTCGAGAAGGCGAGCGATATATACGAGCGCCACCGCGTGATCACGGGGCTCCTCATGCGGTTGGGCGCGGACGAACAGCTTGCGGAGGAAAACGCCTGCCGAATCGAGCATGTCATCTCCCCCGAGCTCTTCGAGATCTTGAAGAAAGCGGAGCTCCGCTGAGCGCCTTCTCCGACTCAAATATCGGCATATTCCGACGGGATATGCCTTTTTTCATGCCCGCAAAGCCTTTATAATACGTTGCACGGAGCCGAGCCATGGTCGTGTATTGGGAGTACGCCTTTGCGGAAAATTTCATCCTCGACGGGTTGCTTTTATACCTTGCGATACGGTGCGCCCGAAGCCGCGTCTGCGTGTGGAGATTGCTCCTCGGCGCCGCGGTGGGGGCGGGAGAAGCGCTTCTCTTCCCCGTGCTCGCCCTTCCCCTCTGGTGTTCGTACGCGGTGAAGGTGCTCGGCGGGGCGCTCCTCTGCGCGATCTCCGTCCACGACAAGAACCCGAGAGCCTACCTCGTCTCGGCGGCGGCATTCTTCTTGCTCACCTTCGCCCTCGGCGGGGCACTCCTCGCGGCTTACGCCTTCTTCGGCGTGGAGTACGCGGAGGGGAACGGCTTTCTCGTGGAGCGTGCGCCCGTCGGTCTCGTCGTGGGCGGGGCGGCGGTGTTCGCCATCGCCGTCGTGCGAGGGACGGGCTATCTCTACCGCTTCCGCCGACGCCGCAGGAACGTGCTCTCCTGCACGTTGAAGGAGGGGGAGCGGGAGGTCAAATGGCAGGGCTATGCCGATACGGGCAATCACCTCGAATTTCGGGGACAGCCCGTCTGCGTTGCCTCCGCGGCGGCGATCTTCGCGCTGTACGGCAGAAACGTGCGGGAGGCGGGGCGCATCTCGGTCGGCACGGTGAACGGCACGGCGGACTGTCCCGTGTTTGAGTGCGAGCAGTTGGAAGTGGCGGTCGGGAAGGAGGTCGTCGTGCGGAAGGGGGTCTATCTCACGGTCGGAGAAGTGAACGCCAAGGAATATCAGCTCATCTTACATACCGCGTTGACGGAGGTATAGCTTGAATCTCATCGGAGCCCTCAAAGCATGGCTGCAAAAGATAAGGGGAAGCGAGAACGTCGTAAACTATCTCTGCGGAAGCGAGGCGCTCCCGCTCCCTCTCTCGGGGGAAGAGGAAGCGGAGATGCTGAAAAAGCTGGAAGAGGGAGAGGAGACCGAGGCGGTGAAGGCGAAGCTCATCGAACACAATCTCCGCCTCGTGGTGTACATAACCCATAAATTCGAGAATACGGGCGTGGACGGGGACGACCTCATCTCCATCGGGACCATCGGGCTCATCAAGGCGATCAATTCCTTCCGCACGGACAAGAACATCAAACTTGCGACGTACGCCTCGCGCTGTATCGAGAACGAGATTCTCATGTATCTGCGCCGCACGGTGAAGCTCAAAAGCGAGATCTCCTTCGACGAGCCCCTCAATACCGATTTCGAGGGCAACGAGCTCCTCCTCTCCGATATCCTCGGCACCGACAGCGAAACGGTGTACGGCGGCGTGGAGAGCAACGTGGAGAAGGAACTCTTGCGTGACGCGCTCAAACGTCTCCCCGAGCGGGAGCGCAAGATCATGTTCATGCGCTTCGGGCTGGGGGGAAAGGAGGAGATGACGCAAAAGGACGTCGCCGACCGCTTGGGAATCTCCCAGAGCTATATCTCGCGGCTGGAAAAGAAGATCATCGAGCGGCTGAAAAAGGAGATCTCCAAGCTCGTATAAAAGTCGGAAAATTACAGATACTTTTGTCTCCGGGGGCACATACATAGGGCAAGCGCTCTATAAGGAGACAAACTATGCTGAGTAAGGTGGTGATCTGCGGAGTAGACACGTCGGGGCTTCCCAAGCTCACGGCAAAGGAGAACGAGGAGCTGATGGTGCGCCTCAAAGCGGGGGACGAGGAGGCGCGCGATACCTTCATCGTGGGGAACATGCGCCTCGTGCTCTCCCTCGTCAAGCGGTTTTGGGCGAAGAACGCCAATGCGGACGACGTCTTTCAGGCGGGGTGCGTGGGGCTCATCAAGGCGATCGACAACTTCGATCTGAAATTCGGCGTCAAGTTTTCCACCTACGCCGTGCCGATGATCTTGGGCGAGATCAAGCGGTACCTCCGCGACGGGAACAGTCTGCGCGTCTCGCGCTCCATCCGCGATACCGCCTACCGCATCCTAAAAGTGCGCGAACGGTTGGAGGAGCACGACGAGGAGGCGACGCTGGCGCGCATCGCCGCCGAGATGCAGGTGCGCGAACGCGAAGTGGTGTATTGCCTCGACGCCATCTCCGACCCCGTCTCGCTGTACGAGCCCGTCTACAACAAGTCGGGCGATACCCTCGAACTCATGGACCAGCTCTACGACGAGACGCAGAGCGAGGAGATCTGGACGGAGCGCGTGGCGCTCCGCGAGGCGATCGAACGGCTCACCGACCGCGAGAAGAAGATTCTCAAACTGCGCTACTATGAGGGCAAGACGCAGACGGAGATCTCCGCGGAAGTGGGAATCTCGCAGGCGCAGGTGTCCCGCCTCGAAAAGAACGCCCTCGGCTCCATCCGCAAAGAAATTTCTTGAAATAGTACAATTTTCGACGGACTTCGCATACGATAGAGTGTGGAAACGAGTTTCGGAGAATTGAGGCGAAAGGAAGCGATCAACGTCGCCGACGGCAAGCAGCTCGGAAAGGTGTGCGACGTCGTGTTCACCTATCCCGAAGGGCGGGTGCAAGGCATCGTCGTCCCCGGGGGGAAGGGCTTCCGTTGGGGGAAGGCGGACCTCTTCATCGAGCTCAAACGGGTGTGCAAGATCGGCGTAGACGTCGTGCTCGTGGACATCAAATCCGCGCCCAAGCCCGATAAGAAGAAGGGCAAGTGGGAGAACAACTACCCGCCTCCGCCGCCCGAACCTCCGCCCGCCTATCGCGCGGACCGCCGCGACTACGGAGAGTATGAATAAAAAACGGTGCGAAATTCGGATTCCGCACCGTTTTTTGATATTTACATAGTACTATGTCACGCATAATAGCTTGATTTTCGGCTTCAATACAGGAAAATCCCTCATTTCGGATAGCAATCGCACGCCCTGCCGTCGGGGAGGAAACCGCTGTCCGAACATTTCTCACAGCGGAATACGGGGGTGAGATCGCGCTCGGTGATGCGGAGCCGCTTCATCGCTTCGGCGCGGTCGTGGGTGGCTTGGTCGAGGCGGGCGCGCACTTCGTCGAGCGCGGCGGGGGAGAACACCTCGGCGCGGGCGAGCTCGATCTCTCCGCGCTTGATGACGGACTCCGCATTGCGGAACGCCTCGTCCGCCTGTGCGGCGGCGCGGGCGCGTTCGGCGCGGCGGAGCGCCTTCTCGCGCAGAGCGGAGTAGTAGCGTTCGCGCTCGCTCCGCGCGTCGGCGGCGACAGCCGCTTCGCTTCGGAGGGCTTGCGCGCCGCTTGGCTGCCGCTCGGGAATCTCCGCAGGGGCGAACACGCCGTCCCGCTTCCATTCGGAGAGGAGCTTGTTCATGTAGGGGAGGGGCGCCGAGGCGTTGGCGGCGCGGTGCGCCGCTTCGAGAATCATGTCGTCGGAGAAGTTCCAGCTCCGCCATGCGGCGACCATGTCGAGCGCCGCCTGCGTCTTGCGGATGACGCCGCAGACCGATTGAATCTTTTGGATGAGTTTGAGCTCGTTGTTGCGGGCGGCGCAGTATGCCTTCACGCTCTCCTCGTCCACCACGCCTTCTCGGTACATCTCATCGAGGAGGGCGTCCGTCTCGGGGAAGCCGTAGCCGAGTTTGAGCCCGAGGGTCGCCACGAGGGAGAGGCTGTCTCCGTCGTACCCGCGTTCCAACCACTTTTCGGCGTATTCTTCGGCATAGGGGCGGGGATTTTGCACCTTTACGCCCAGCCGCCGCGCCACGAGGAACACGACAGCCGTGAGCGCTTCGCGGCGCGCAAGATACTCTCTCGCCTCCGCCTCCGTCTTTGCGCCCTTGTCGGCGAGCTCGCCGATGAGCACGTCGAGGGTGGCGGGGGTGCCTTTTTTGAGCGTTTCCGCCGCGGCATACACGGCGCCCGTCTCCATGCCCATCGCCGTCCATTTGGCGAGAAAGTCGTAGTCGCTCTCCTGCGGCTTGCGGTAGACGCCGAGGAGGGTGAACACCTTCCCGATCTCCCGCTCGTGCTCGTTGAAGTCGGCGAGGTCGGCGTCCACCTGTTCGTATGTATATTTGTGCTCGCGGCACAGCTTTTCCGCCTTGTTCAGAATGTGCGAGGCGGAGAGCTTGGCGCCGTCCTTTCTCAGGCAGTATTCCGCGACGAGCAGAAACGCCTGCTGTTCCATCGGGTTGTTTTCGAGGAATTCGAGCATGCGTTGCAGTTCGTAGGGTTTGAAATCCTTTCCCGCCCGTTGGAGGAGCTTATAGAGCTCGCGGTTGAATTCGGCATACTTTTCGGGACGGATGGGCTTGGGCTTTCCGACGGCGGCGCTGACGGGGAGGTATTCCACGAAGAGGGGATCGCGCGAGAGAATCTGCACGAGTCCGCATTCCTCCCAGAACCCGAAGTATTCTTCGAGCTGTTTGGGCGTGATGCGGAGCAGCTTCGCCGCGCTCGCGGCGTCGAATTCTTCGGGGCAATGGCACAGATAGAGCCCATAGAGGTAGACGCGCACGGCGTCGCCGCTTGCCTCGGGGAGATACTTCGTGATGAAGGAATTTTCCACGCTCGTGAACAGACTCGCGCCGAAATCCTTGGAAAAGGAGCTGAACGACATAAAATCCTCCGAATGTGCGCTCGGTTTTTTCCCGAAACAACATTCAACGCTTGCTTTTTTTCGGAAGCCGTTGTATAATAGTATAGCATAACCTGCGCCCGATTGCAATTTTTTTCGGCGCGGCAGGAAAATTTTTTGCACGGCGTGCACCGAATGAAGATTCTCCACACTTCCGATTGGCATCTCGGGAAGCGATTGATGGACAGGGAGCGCCTTTCCGAACAGGAGGAGGCGCTCGACGAGCTCGCGGCGATCTGCGACCGCGAGGGCGTGGAAGCCGTCCTCGTCGCGGGAGATGTATTCGATACCTATCTGCCTCCCGCCGACGCGGAGGAGGCGTTCTACCGCGCCGTGAAAAAGCTCGCGGGGGAGCGCCGCGCGGTCGTCGTCATCAGCGGCAACCACGACGACGGCGTACGTCTTGCCGCCGCCGCGCCCTTTGCGGAAAGGGAGGGGGTTTACCTCTTCGGGAACCGCCGTGCCCCCGCCGCGGGCGGCACGCGCCCCGTGCATGCGGTGCGGGCGGGGGAGAATTTCGTGGAGCTTGTAAACCCCGCGGGGGAACGCGTCTACATCAACGCGCTTCCCTATCCAAACGAAGCCCGCTTGAAGGAGGACCGCACGGACGAGAGCTTCGGCGAAAAGACGGCGCGGTGGATCTCCGCGGGAGACGAGGGGTACGACGGCTCCTGTTTTCACATCCTGTTGACCCACCTCTTCGTGGCGGGCGGGCGCACGAGCGACAGCGAGCGGAACATCGACCTCGGCGGCGCGCGCGCCGTGCCGCTCTCCTCCCTTCCCAAGGAGGGATATGTCGCCCTCGGGCATCTGCACAGGAGGCAGAGCGTGGGCGAAAATTGCTATTACAGCGGCTCGCTCCTGCAATATTCCTTTGACGAGGCGAATACCGAGAAGGGGGTCTATCTCCTCGAAACGGACAAGACCTCGCTGAAAAAGCTCACTTTTTTGCCCCTCTCTTCGGGCAAGAAGCTGGTGCGCCTCGAAGCGTGTGGCGTGGAGGAGGCGCTTCGGCTCCTCCCCATGTACGAGGGCTGTTTCGCGGAGCTCACCCTTCGCCTCACGGCGCCGCTCACCGCGCGGGAGACGCAATCTCTCCGCGAGGCGAACGATGGGCTCGTCTCTCTCATCGCCTCGGTCAGCACGGCGGAGACGCCCGTCGAGCGCCGCTCGTCGATGGGGGCGGAGGAGCTCTTCACCGAATACTACCGTTCCCAATACGGGGAGGAGCCTCCCGCGTCCATCAAAGAGGCGTTTTTGGAACTCCTCGGGGAGGACCGCCCGTGAGACCCGTCCGTCTGGAATTTTGCGGGGTCAACTCCTTCTCGGAGCCCGCGGAGATCGACTTTGCGAATCTTCTTCAATTTGGAATCTTCGGCATCTTCGGCGACACGGGCTCTGGCAAGAGCACGATCCTCGACTGCATCGCGTTCGCGCTCTACGGGGAGGCGACTCGTTCCCGCACGGGGAGCGCCGCCGACCTCATCAACGACAGATTGGATCGGGCGTACGTCAATTTCGAATTCGAGATCGTGTTCGAGGGGAGCCGCAGAAGTTTCCGCGTAGAGCGCGAGATCAAGCGAAAGAACGCCGCGCAGTCCGTCCGCGTGTGGGAGCGGAAGGGGGAGACCCTCTCCGCGCTCGCAGAGGGCGTGCGCGAATGCAATGCGCTCCTCGAACGCATCATCGGGTTGGAGCAGAAGGACTTCGAGAAGTGTATCGCGCTCCCGCAGGGCGAATTTGCGAAGTTCGTACAGGAGAAGCGTTCGGACAGGCTCAAACTCATCTCCCGCCTCTTCGACCTCGAACAGTACGGCGAACGGCTCGTCAAGCGCGTGAACGCGCGCGCGGCGGAGGCGGGCGCGGAGGCGCGGCTCGCTTCGGCGCGGCTGGAACCCTTTGCGGAGGTCTCCGAGGAATCGAACGCCGCGCTCGTACGGGAGACGGAGGCTCTGCGCGGACGGGAGAGCGCTCTTTCGGCGGCGCTCGCGCGGGCGAGAGAGGAGGAGAAGCGGCTCGCGGCGCTCCTCGAATTGCGGCGCGAGAAGGAACGCACGGCGGCGCGGCTCCGCGCGCTTGAAGCGCGCAGCGGCGAGATGGCGGCGCTCGGCGAGGAGCTGTCCCGTCTCGGACGGGCGGCGGCGGTCGTCGCGGCGGCGAAGGAAGGAGCCCGCCTGAGAGGACGGGCGGAGGACGCGCAGGCGGAGCTCGTCCGCGCGAAGGAATGGGCAACACGGGCGGAGGACGCCCAAAGAGCGCTCCCCGCAGACGGGGCGGCGCAGATAGACGGAGAGCTCGAACGGCTCTCGGAGGAGCGGGCGCGCGCGGTCGCCGCAAAGGAGACCGCGGAGCGGAAGGCGGCATTGGAGCGCGAATGCTCCGCCCTTTCGGAGCGGTATGCCGCGGAGGAGCGCGTCCCCGCGTTCGACTATGCGGCGGAGAAGAAGGCGCTCGACGGCGAGCTCGCCGCGCTCGGGGAGGGCGATCTTCTGCGCTTCCTCGGGGAGCGGGGAAAGGAGGCGCTCTTCAAAGGGGAGTACGCCGAATTTGCGCGGGAGCTCGAAGAGCTGACGGCAAGACATCCCGCGATCGGTGCGGACAGCGCCCCGCTCATCCAAAAATATACTTCGCTCGCGCAGAGCGGAGGGGATATAGACACCCTCCGCCGCGAATACGCCGAGCGGGAGCGCCGCAGAAAGCAATGCGCCGACCGTCTCATCGGGTTGGAACAGCGGCGCGGACAGTACGAATTGCACCTGCAACGGCTCGCGCAACTCGGCGCGGAGCGGAAGAGAGCGGAGGAGGAGCTCGCCGCATGCGAGGAAAAGCTCGCGGGGGCGCCCCTTCTCCTCGAGGAGATCGACGGAGCGCTCTCCCGCAGGCGGAGGGAGAAGCGGGAACTGACCGAGCGCACCGCGCGGGTGCGGGAGGACTGCGCCAAGGCGGCGGCGTCTCTCGCGGCGGCGGGAGAACGCGCGGCGGCGGCGCGCACGGCGCTCGAAGAAAGCAGGGCGCGCTATCGGGAGGCGCTCGCGGCGGGCGGGTTTTCGGACGACCGCGAAGCGGGCGAGCTCGTGGAAAAATACGGGGACGCCAAGGCGGCGGAGGAAAAGCTCTCCGCCTACCGCGCGGAGGTCGCCGCCGTCCGCGCACGGAACGGAGAGCTCGAAGGGCGGGACTGTTCGGAGGCAAGCGAGGAGCGGCTTGCGAAGACGCGCGCGGATCTTGCGGCGGCGGAAAAGGAGTACCGCACGGTGGGCAAGGAGCTCGCCCTCAAAGAGGACTCCCTTCGCCGCGGCGTGGAGGCGCTTGCCCAAAAGCGCATTCTGGCGGAGCGGGAAGCCTCCGCCCGCGCCGCACGCGAACTGTACGAGAAGCTCAAAAAACTCTTCGAAAACAACCGCTTTATGGAATTCGCGGCGGAAGAATATCTGCAAACGGTGGCGCGGAACGCGAGCGGACGGCTCCTCGGGCTCACCGACGGGCGGTACTTTTTGCGGTACGAGGGCGGCTTCTTCGTGGGGGACAACTTCAACGGCGGCAAGCTGAGGGCGGTTTCCACCCTCTCGGGAGGGGAAACCTTTCTCGTTTCCCTTTCTTTGGCGCTCGCGCTCAGCGCGGAGATCTGCGCGAAGTCCCTCCGTCCCATCGAATTCTTCTTCCTCGACGAGGGGTTCGGCACGCTGGACGCCCGTCTCGTGGACACGGTGATGGACAGCCTCGAAAAACTCAAAAGCGAAAATTTCTCCATCGGCATCATTTCGCATGTCGAGGAGTTGAAACATAGAATAGACCGCAAACTTTCGGTCAAAAAAGCGACCGAGAAGCGCGGATCGCAAATCCAAACGGAGTGAGGCAAACTGTGGCAAACGTCATATTGACACCGATCACATTGTGGAAGGACTTCGACGAATCTCTCCCGTTCGACGAGGAGATCGTCTCCGAGGAGCGCGTCGGTCCGTACGTGCATCGCGACGTGTATTTTTACGGTCGGGATACGGGAGAGGGCAGAGTGAAGATCTTCGCCCACTATGTCTTTCCCGCCGAGGAGAAGGAATTCCCCGCCGTGCTCATGCTGTTCGAAGCGGGGTTCCCCTTCGATTCGGCGCTCGCGGCGCGGCTGCTCGATAAGGGATACGCCGTGCTCGGGGTGGACTATTGCGGCGAGGGCGAGGGACGGCACACCGTCTATCCGCCCAATGTGGATTACGCCAACTATTCCCGCGCGGGCAGACATCTCTCGTTCTGCGACGAGACGGCGAAGGAGACGAGCTGGTACGAGTGGGCGGGCGTCGCGCGGTATGCGGTGCGCTACCTGCACGGCTGTAAGGGCGTCACGAAGGTGGGCGCGATGGGCATGCGGACGGGCGGTGAGATCCTCTTCAAGATCGCGCCCTATGCCGAGCTCTCGTGCATGATCTCCGTGTGCGCGGCGGGCTGGCTCGCCTACCGCGGCATCGAAAAGTTCTCGGGCGAGAACGAGATGCGCACCTTCGACGTCGAGCGCCACCGCTTCATCGCGGGATTGGATTCGCAGAGCTATGCGCCCTATGTGACCTGCCCCGTCCTGCTCCTCTCCGCCATCAACGATAAAAAGTACAATTACGACCGCGTCTACGATACCTTCCGCCAGATCAACCCGGAGGTGGAGAAGGCGATTCTCTTCTCTGCGCACGGGAACGGGCTCATCGGCACGCACTCCCTCGAAAACATCTATCTGTTCCTCGATAAGTATCTGAAAGTGCATTCGGTGTTCGTGAGTAAACCCATCGACGTAGACGTGGAGGAGGACGGCGAGGGGAACCTCGTGGTGAAGGGGACCTTCGACCCGGAGGGCGAGATCAAGGAGTACGGCATCTTCTTCACCGAGAACGTTTCCGCCTTCAAATCGCGCGACTGGACGCGCGTATTCGGCAAGAGCGAGGATCTCGACGAGAACAACGTCGGTACCGTCCCGCTCGGCATCTATGAGGGGAGCGACAAGGCGCTCGTGTACGCCTTCGTCAATTATTCCAACAACTTCTCCATGACCTCCAAAATTTTGGAAGTCAATTTGAAGAAGAAATACAAGAACAGCGTGCCGAGCAACCGCATCCTGTACTGCGAGGCAGACGGGGAGAACGGTTTCGCCTCCTTCCGCCGCCGCGCCCGCTCGATCGCCGACTGCTTCATGGACGGCACGGGGTCGGACGTCATCCAACTTCCCGGCTACGGCGGCATCAAGGGCATCACCTCGCCGTGCGGGATCATCACCTACCGCGTGGGCGAACCGCGCTACGCCGCGCCGGAGGGAGCGTCCTTCCGCTTCGACGCCTATTGCAAGACGGACGCGCGCGTCCGCGTCATGTTCTACAAGAACGACGAGGAGTGCGACGGCTTCACCGCCGAGGCGCCCGTCGAGGGCGGCGGCAAGTGGAAGAGCGTCCTCATGGAGGCGGGCGATTTCAAGTCGGAGACGGGCGCGCCGCTCGGCGACTTTTCGGGAGTCGTTTCCGTCGTGTTTTACAGCGACGACGAAGTGCTCGTGAACAACGTGCTCTGGATATGAAGCAGGGCGACGTGGTGGAGATGAAGAAGCCGCACCCCTGCGGGAGCACCCGCTGGGAGATCGTGCGGACGGGTGCGGACTGGAAGATCCGCTGCCTCGGTTGCGGGCGGACCGTCCTGCTGTTGCCCGATGAACTGGGACGCCGCGTCAGGCGCGTCGTCACGGAGGAGAGATGAAAGGTCGCCCTCGCTATCTCAACGAACAAGAAAGCGGTCAGACGATTCTCTCCGTTCTCATCTTTGTCGTCGTCCTCATCTTTGCGGCGCTCCTCGTGGGGACGTGGTTCCGCTTCTCCTATCTCTTGGTGCAGGTGCACGGGATCTCGATGGAGCCCACCTTGCAGAGCGGCGACTACCTCTATGCGCGGCTGGGGACGGGCGCGGAGCGGGGGGAGATCGTCATCGTGGACGTGAAGGAGTATCCCGCCTTCGAGCATTCCGTCTCGTCGGATAAGACGATCGTCAAGCGCCTCATCGCCATAGAGGGGGATACGCTCAAATGCGAGCAGGGCGTCGTCTCGTTGAGAAGGGCGGGCGAGCGCGCGTTCGAGGAGCTTCCCGAGCGCTATGCGCAGGGCGTCACCCAATCCTTTCCCGAGATCACCCTCAAAGAGGGGGAGATCTTCGTGATGGGCGATAACCGCACCAACAGCTTCGATTCCCGCTCCGTCGGACCCTTGCTCCGTTCGGACATCATCGGGACGGTGCCGCAGTGGGCGGTCGATGCGCGCGGGAGCATCCGCTCGTGGGAGACCTTCCGCGCCGCGCTCTTCGGAATGTAACGCAAAAAAATATGACGGAAGAAATTTGTTCAGGAACAATGGAGGAACTATGATATGAGCATTCGAATCACGACCGACAGCACCTGCGACCTCGGGGAGCACATCCAAAGACACGGCATCGGCGTCATGCCGCTCTCCGTGATTCTCGGAGCGGATTCCTACCGCGACGGCGTGGACATCGTCCCGCAGGACATCTTCGCGTATGTGGAGCGGACGGGACAGCTTCCCAAGACCGCCGCGCCGAGCATCACGGACTACGAGGAGTTCTTCTCCCCGTACATCGCGGAGGGGCACGAGGTGGTGCACATCGATATCTCCGCGAAGTCGTCCTCGTCCTATTCGTACGCCGTGGAGGCGGCGAAGGGCTTCGGCGGCAGGGTGCACGTCGTGGACAGCAAGGCGCTCTCCTCCGGGCAGGGGCTCCTCGTGATGAAGGCGGTGGACCTCCTCAAAGAGGGGAAGAGCGCGGACGAGATCGAGGGCGTTCTGAACGAGCTCCGTCCCAAGGTGAACACCTCGTTCATCCCCGACCGTTTGGACTACCTCTACAAGGGGGGCAGATGTTCGCGCATGGCGATGTACGGCGCCAATCTCTTGAAGATCCATCCCCTCATCGAGATGGACGACGGACAGCTCGTCGCCGAGAAGAAGTATCGCGGCAGCATGGAGAAGTGCATCAACAACTACATCGAGGACCTCGCGGAACAGTATCCCTCGTACGACGACACGCGCTGTTTCATCACGCACAGCAGTGCGGACGATTCCCTCGTGGAATTCGCCAAGCGCAAGGTCGCCGAGACCTTCTCCTTCAAGGAAGTGCTCGAAACGGTGGCGGGCTCGGTCATAACGGGGCATTGCGGCAGAAATACGCTCGGCGTGCTCTTCATCGCAAAATAACGTGAAAGCGTTTTTGGCTCTCTTAAAGACGCTCCTGTCAGCCGTATGGACCTTCGTCAAGACGAGCCTCCTTACGGCGTACGGCGTGCTGAAACTTTTGCGCATCCGTCTGCTCGCGCTGTATGTGCTGGTGTGCTTCCTCGTGAACCTCATCTGGCATCCCTTCCAAGGGACGTGGCTCATCCTCTTCTGGGTCGGGCTCGCGCTCTGCGCGGCGGCGACGCTCCTCTCGTGGACGGTCACCCTTGCGGGCAGAAAGCAGGGAGGCGCCGAAAAGCGCCCCGAGAAGGAGCGGACCGAAAAGCGACCCGAGAAGGAACGCCCCCAAAAGAAGGCGCGCCCGACGCCGCCCCCGCCGTCTGCGCCGCCCCCGCCGCGCTATTTCGAGGTGGAGGGGCACCCGGGGTACTACTTTGCGGAATACGACGACCGATACGAGCTGTATCTCATGACCGAGTACGGGGCGCGCCTCGTGCGCATCGACGAAAAAACGGAGCAACGATATGATTAAACTTTATTCGGACGCAGATTATTGGGATGCGGTCCTCCAACGCAGAAAGATTCTCGCCGTCTTTGTCGCGGTGACGGCGCTCTTTTGCGCCGTGCTCATCGGCTTCATCGTCTGGTACCTGCTGCTCCCGTACCACGATCCCGCGGCGCCGTGGATCATCGCGGGGACGAGCGTCGCCACCGCCTGCTATATGTTCTTCTCCTTTCCCTTCATGGGGATCAAGTTCAAGCGGAGCAACGCCTATTGCAAGATGCTCAAATTCATCTCCGTCGGCTTGAAGGAATACGCCTTTCTGCCCTTCCTCGAAATCGACGATTGGACGACGCACGACGGCGTGGACGTGAACGTGGCGGTGTTCGCCATCCGCAACGTCAAACGGGAGGAGGAGATGCGGCGGCGCATCTTTATTGACGGAGAAAAGGACTTCCCCGATTTCAAGGAGGGGGAGCACGTGCGGATGATCTCGCAGGGAAACCTGCTCATCGAATACGAATTGGCGGAACGGAGCGAATGATATGCGGGCGGTCGTAACGGTAACGGGAACGGACAGGAGGGGAGTCATCGCAAAGGTGAGCGGCTTCCTCTTCGAAAAGAATGTGAATATCGAGGATGTCTCGCAGACCATCCTCGGGGAGCAGTTCGCCATGATCATGATGGTGGACGGCTCGGAGAGCGAGGTGGAATTTTCGGCGCTTGCCGACGGGCTCGAACAGCTCGGCAAGCAGATCGGAATGACCATCCGCCTGCAACACGCCGACATCTTCGACGCGATGCACACCGTCTGAGGGGTCGCCGTATGTTCGGTTCGAGTCAGGTATTGGAGACCGTCGAGATGGTGGAAAAGGAACATCTCGACATCCGCACGGTGACGATGGGCATCTCCCTGCTCTCCTGCGTCCGCGGGGACGCCGCGGGGACGGCGGAGGCGGTGTACGACCGCGTGATGAGAAAGGCGGCGCGGCTCGTCCCCGTCACCGAACAGCTCTCGCGGGAGTACGGGATCCCCATCGTCAACAAGCGCGTCTCGGTCACCCCCGTCTCCCTCGTGACGGCGGCGTTCCCCGAAGAGAGCGCGCTCGTCGGCAGGGCGCTCGACAGGGCGGCGAAGGAACTCGGCATCGACTTCCTCGGCGGCTATTCGGCGCTCGTCCATAAGGGAACGGCGGACTATGAGGAGATCTTTTTGGGGACCATCCCCGAGGTGCTCGCCTCCACCGAGCGGCTCTGCGCCTCGGTGAACGTCGGGTCGTCGCGCTCGGGCATCAACATCGACGCCGTCCGCCGCATGGGCGAAGTCGTGAAGGAGACGGCGGCGCGCACGGCGGCGCAGGACGGGTTGGGATGCGCGAAGCTCGTCGTGTTCTGCAATGCGGTGGAGGACAATCCGTTCATGGCGGGCGCCTTCCACGGCGTGGGAGAAGCGGATACCGTGATCAATGTGGGCGTCTCGGGACCGGGGGTCGTCAGCCACGTTCTCAGCTTTGCGCAGGACGCCGACCTCACCGAGGCGGCGGAACTCATCAAGCGGACGGCATTCAAGATCACCCGCGCGGGACAGCTCGTCGCGCGCGAGGCGTCCAAGCGGCTGGGTGCGCGCTTCGGCATCGTCGATCTCTCCCTTGCGCCCACGCCCGCACGTGGGGACAGCGTGGCGCGCATTTTAGAGGAACTCGGGCTGGAAGTGGTGGGGTGCCACGGCACCACGGCGGCGCTCGCCATGCTCAACGACGCGGTGAAGAAGGGGGGCGTGATGGCGTCCTCCCGCGTGGGCGGGCTCTCGGGCGCCTTCATCCCCGTATCCGAAGACATCGGCATGATCGAGGCGGCGGAGGCGGGGAAGATCACCATCGAGAAGCTCGAAGCAATGACGTGCGTCTGTTCGGTCGGGCTGGATATGATCGCCATCCCCGGCGATACGCCCGCCTCCACTATCTCGGCGATCATCGCGGACGAAGCGGCGATCGGCATGGTGAACAACAAGACGACGGCGGTGCGCGTCATCCCCGCGCCCGGGAAGGGCGTGGGCGACAAGGTGACCTTCGGCGGCTTGCTCGGCGAGGCGCCCGTCATGCCCGTCCATCCGGGCGACGCCTCCAAATTCATCGGACGCGGCGGCTCCATTCCCGCGCCCATCCACAGTTTCAAAAATTGACGCAAGGAGATAGATATGGAAAGAAAGGATGTCAATGAAAAATACAAGTGGCGGCTTAGCGACGTGTTCGGGAGCGACGAGGCATGGGAAGAGGCGTTTGCGGCGCTCGAACCCAAGATCGATTTCGCGCGCTACCGCGGCACGCTCAACACCGCGGAGAATGTTCTCGCCTTTTTCGAAGCGGAGAACGCCTTCTCCATCGAGGCGATGCGCGTCTACCTGTACGCCTTTTTGAAGCACGACGAGGACGTCCGCATCACCAAATACAACAACTATATGTCCAAGGTGATCGGGCTCATCACGCGGGAGAGTGCGGAGACGGCGTTCGCCCTGCCCGAGCTGACGGCGCTCCCCGACGAGACGCTCGCGGCGCTCATCGCCGATCCCCGTCTCAAAGATTACGACCGCGTGCTCATCCGCGCCCGCGCGAGCAAGCAATACACCCTCTCCGAAAAGGAAGAGGTCATCCTCGCACAGGCGGGGGAGCCCCTCGGCGTGGCGGGCGACGTGTTCGAGATGCTCGACAACGCGGAGCTTGACCTTCCCGAGACGATGTACAAGGGGAAGAAAGTCCGTCTCTCGCACGGGATGTTCTCCGTCATCATGAGCGGAGGGACGCGCGCCGAGCGCAAGGAGGCGTTCGAGGGATACTATTCGGCATACCGAAAGATTTTGAGCACGCTCGCCACCGCCTACTACGGCAACGTGAAGAAAGATATTTTCTACAAGAACGTGCGCGGATATGCTTCCTGCCTCGATATGTCTCTCTTCGAGGAGGAGGTGGACAGGAGCGTATATGAGATGCTCGTGAAGTCGGTCAACGACGCGACGCCCCTCATGCACCGCTATATGGCGCTCCGCAAGGCGACGCTCGGGCTGGAAGAGATGCACATGTACGATCTCTATCCCTCTCTCGTGGAAGGCGGGGAGCTCCGCCTCTCCTTCGAGGAGGCGTTTGACCTCGTTTTGAAGGGCTTGTCTCCGCTCGGCGAGGAATATCTTTCCCTTCTCCGCCGCGCGCGCGACGAGCGGTGGATCGACGTGATGGAGACGGAGGGCAAGCGGAACGGCGCGTATTCCGTCGGCATGTACGGTTGCCATCCCTATGTGCTCCTCAACTATCAGCCCACCACGCACGACGTGTTCACGATCGCGCATGAGCTGGGGCATTCCCTGCATTCCTACTATTCCAATTCCAACCAGCCCAACGCCAAGGCAGACTATAAGATCTTCGTGGCGGAGGTCGCGAGCACCGTCAACGAGGTGCTCCTCCTCAAATATCTTTTGGGCACGAGTGAGGACGTCTCCCTCAAACGGTATCTTCTCAATTTCTTCATGGACATGATCCGCACCACGCTGTATCGGCAGACGCAATTCGCGGAGTTCGAACAGCGCGCGCACGAGATGGCGGAGGGGGGAGAGCCGCTCAACAAGGACAATCTCACCGAGTTGTATTACGGGCTCAACCGCAAGTATTACGGCGACGCGGTGACGCACGACGAGGAGATCGGCATCGAATGGGCGCGTATCCCGCACTTCTACCGCTCCTTCTATGTGTACAAGTACGCGACGGGCATCACGGCGGCGATCTGCATCGCCAACCGCATCTTGAAGGAGGGGGCGCCCGCCGTGGAGGACTATAAACGCTTCCTCAAAGGGGGATCGTCCGCCGATCCCGTTACCCTTCTCAAACTCGCGGGAGCCGACCTCACCAAAGAGGAGACCTTCCGCGCCGCATTCGACGAATTTGAAGAGGCGCTCGGAGAATTTGAGGCGATCTCCCGCGCATAGAGAGGTTTTTCATGGCTAACAATCAGATGCCCCACAATCTCGACGCGGAGGCGGCGCTCCTCGGCTGTATCCTTCTTGACGAGGCTGTGCAGTCGGAGCTGCTCGAATCGCTCCGCTCCGAAGAATTTTATCAGGAATCCCACCGCTTGATTCTCGAAGCGATGAAGCGCATCTTTGCCGACCGCAAGACGGTGGACGTCGTCACGCTCACCGACCAGCTCGAGCGGGACGGGACGCTGGAACGCGCGGGAGGGTTGCAAGCGGTGACCGACCTCGCCTCCGATACGCCTTCGGCGGCGAATTACAGGCAATATCTCGCCATCGTGAGAAGGGACGCCGTGAACCGTGCGCTCATCCGCGCCGCGCGCGACATCACGGAGAACAGCATGCGCTCCCCCGAGGAGCGGGAGAGCATCGCCTTTGCGGAGAAGCTCGTGTACGACATCTCCAAGCGCGAGGACGGGTCCGCGCTCAAAGGGCTCGAGGACGGTGCGGACGTCCAACAGGTCATCAAGAAGTTCGAGGACATTCAGGAGGACCCCAATGTCTGCCGCGGCGTGGAGACGGGCTTCAAACATCTCGACCGCATCACCAACGGGTTACAGCGCTCCGACCTCATCGTCATCGCCGCCCGTCCCGGCATGGGCAAGACGTCGCTCGCCATGAACATCGTGGAGCACGCCTGTCTCGGCAAGGGGAAGGTGGCGGCGGTCTTTTCGCTCGAAATGCCGCGCGTGCAGATCGTCCAGCGCCTCCTCTGCGCCCACGCGGGCGTGAGCATGGAGAAATCGCTCGCGGGAAAGCTCGTCCAGCGGGAGTGGAGAAACCTCATGATCGCGGGAGAGAAATTGCGCGAGAGCAAGATCTATATCGACGATTCTTCGCGCGTGACGCCCGCCGAGATTCTCTCGAAATGTCGCCGCCTCGCGGCGAGCGCGGGAAGGCTTGACCTCGTGATGATCGACTATATCCAGCTCATGGGCGGGGGAGAGAAGGCTTCGGGCAACGACTACAACCGCCAGCAGGAGATCGCCTCCATCACGCGCGACCTCAAAATCATGGCAAAGGAGCTCGACGTGCCCGTGATCGCGCTCTCCCAGCTCCGCCGCATCCAGACCAAGGAGCCGCAGTTGTCCGACCTGAGAGAGTCGGGTGCGATCGAGCAGGACGCCGATATCGTCATGTTCATCAACCGTCCCGATGTCACCGCGACTTCCGATGAACTCGCCAAGGGGAATGTGGTGAAGGGCGCCGCAGAGCTCGTCATCGCCAAGCACAGGAACGGCGCGCTCGGGCGCATCCAGCTCCGCTTCCTCGGCGAGACCACCCGCTTCGTGGACGTGGAGGACCAGAACAGACCCACCGAGGAGCCCCGCTTCGGCTCCGACGGCGACGGCGCCTCCCATGAGGAGCTGCCTTTCGACTGATGAAAACGGAGATACGTCCCATCGACGACGATTCGCTCGCCCTCGCGGTAAAATACATCCGCGAAGGGGAGGTCGTCGCCTTTCATACGGAGACCGTCTATGGATTGGGCGCGGACGCGCGCTCGGACGAGGCGGTGCGCCTCATCTTTACCCTCAAAGGACGTCCGTCGGATAATCCGCTCATCGTCCACGTCCACGGAGGATACGATCTCTCCGCGCTCATCGAGCACGAGCCCGCTTATACGGCGGCGCTCCGCAGAGCGTTTTTGCCGGGACCGCTCACGATGGTGTATCCCTCCTCGGGGCGGGTGAGCCGTTTCGTCTCGTGCGGGCTTCCCACGCTCGCCGTGCGCGTTCCGTCGTCGCCCGCCGCACAGGCGTTCCTGCGCGCCGTTGACGCACCCATCGCCGCGCCGAGCGCAAACGTCTCCAAACACGTCTCGCCCGTCACGGCGCGCCACGTGTTCGACGACTTTCAGGGCAGGATCCCGCTCATCCTCGACGGCGGCGAATGCTCGGGCGGGATCGAGAGCACGGTGCTCGACTGCACGGGAGAGATTCCCGCCATTCTGCGCGCGGGACTCATCACGCGCGGACAGATCGCCGCTGTTGCGGGGGACTGCACGGTGTACGAGCCCCGCAAGGGGGAGAGCCCCAAGAGCCCGGGGATGGCATACAAACACTATTCCCCGCGCTGTGAGACGGCGTTCTTCGGGCGCGACAAGCTGGAACAGGCGCTTCGGGTGTACGCGCTCGAAGAGGCGGAGGGCGGAAAGCCGTACTTTTTATGCGACCATGAGACGGCGCTCCTCCTCGAGGGCCACCGCCTTCTCGATCTGGGCTCTTCGGGCGAGGAGATGGCGCACAGGCTCTACTCGCTCCTGCGCGAAGGGGAGCGGGTTGCGACGATGCTGATCGCGGTCGAGCCGCTCGGGACGGACGGCGTCATGGACGGGGTGCTCAACCGCCTGCATCGGGCATTCGGGAGGGAACACGATGAAGTATAGGAAGATCGTTTTCGTCTGCACGGGCAACACCTGCCGTTCGCCCATGGCGGAGGCGGCGTTGCGCGCCGAGCTCAAACGGAGAAAGATCCGCTGGTACAAGGTGCAATCCGCGGGACTGCGCGCCGATATCGGCGCACCCATGAGCGACCACGCGAAACAGGCGCTCACCGAGGCGAAGATTCCCTTTTCGGAGGAATTCCGCTCCGCCCGTCTCACCGAAAAGACGGTGCGGGAGGCGACGGCGGTCATCTGCATGACGGAGTCTCAGCGTATGGCGCTTCGGGATTTCCGCAACGTGACGAGCTTCTACGCGCTGTGCGGCAAGGAGATTCCCGACCCCTACGGGCAGGGCATCGATGTGTATCGGGTGACCCTCCGTGTCATCCGCGAATGTCTGCCCCGCATCATTCGCGTGTGCTGCCCGATCGTCGAGGGACCCTCGGAACAATCAAAAAACAGGAAAGGAGAATAATATGAAAATTGCAATCGCATGCGATCACGGCGGGCTCACGCTCAAAAATCAAGTGCTCGCCTATCTTGCGGAGAACGGACACGAGGCAGTGGATTTCGGGACCAAGGACGCCTGTTCGTGCGACTATCCCGATTTCGGGCTCGCGGCGGCGGAGGCGGTCGCGCGCGGAGAGTGCGAGAGGGGAATCGTCGTCTGCACCACGGGCATCGGCATCTCCATCGCCGCCAACAAGGTGCCGGGGGTACGCTGTGCGCTCTGTTCGGAGCCGCTTTCCGCCAAAATGACCCGTCTGCACAACGACGCGAACATGCTCGCCCTCGGCGGCGCGTTCGTCGGGGTCAATCTCGCGCTCGAGATCGTTCGGGTCTTTTTGGAGACGCCCTTCTCGGAGGAGGCGAAGCATCGACGCCGCATCGATAAGATCGCGGAGATCGAACGGAAATACATGAAGTAGACCATCACTGCGGAGGAAAGCGCTCATGACAAAAGCGTTACGGGACAAGATCGTCGAATCGCTTACTTCCATTCTGCCCATCGCGATCATCATCCTCATTCTGAGCCTCACCGTCGCGCCGCTCGATACGGGTACGTTCGTGCTCTTTCTCATCGGCGTCGCGCTTCTCATCGTCGGCATGGGGAGTTTCACGCTCGGCGCGGATATGTCGATGCTCGTCATCGGGGAGAAGATCGGTTCCGCCATGACGCGGTCGCGCAAAGTGTGGCTGATCGCGCTCCTGTCCTTTGTGATCGGCATCATCGTCACCATCGCGGAGCCCGACCTGCAAATTTTGGCGCAACAGGTGCCCGCGGTCGCGGAAAAGACGCCGCTCGGGAATTACCTTCTCATTCTCACGGTCGCCGTCGGCGTGGGAATCTTCTTGATGCTCGCCATGCTCCGCATCGTGTTCGGCATCCGTCTCTCTATCCTGCTTCTCGCCTTCTATATCGTCGCCTTTGTCGCGAGCATCTTTGTCTCGCCCTCCTTTTGGGCGGTCGCCTTCGATGCGGGCGGCGTGACGACGGGTCCCATGACGGTGCCCTTCATCATCTCGCTCGGCGTCGGCGTCGCCTCGCTCCGCGCGGGGAAGGGGGGACAGGACGATTCCTTCGGACTCGTCGCGCTCTCGAGCGTGGGTCCCATCATCGCGGTGCTGATGCTCGGCATCATCTTCCGCATTGAGGACGTTCCCTATGAGATCGCCACCCTCGATCGTGTGGAGAATACATACGGCGTGCTGTTTTTGTACCTCCGCGGGCTCTCCGACCATGCGGTGGAGGTCGCCGTCGCCATCTGTCCCATCCTCGTGTTCTTCATCGGCTTCCAGATCTTCTCGCGCTCCTTCCATAAGCGGCAGGTGGTGCGCGTCATCATGGGGTTCGTATATACCTTTGTGGGGCTCGTCGTGTTCCTCACGGGCGCCAACGTCGGCTTCATGCCCGTCGGCCGCGAGATGGGCATGGCGCTCGCACAGCTTTGGAACGGCGCCCTGCTCGTGCCCGTCGGAATGCTGATCGGCTATTTTGTCGTCGCCGCCGAGCCCGCCGTCCATGTGCTGAACAAGCAGGTCGAGCGCATGTCCGCAGGCGCCATCAGCGCCGCCTCCATGAAGACGGGACTGTGCGCGGGCGTATGTATCTCCATCGGGCTCGCCATGATGCGCATCCTCACGGGCATCAACATCATGTGGATTCTGATTCCCGGCTATGTGCTCGCGCTCGGGCTCACCTTCTTCACGCCGCCGCTTTTCACGGGCATCGCATTCGACTCGGGCGGCGTCGCGAGCGGCGCGATGGTGTCCTCCTTCGTCCTCCCGCTCGCCATCGGCGCCTGTAACGTCCTCAACCCGCAGGGCATCATGACGCAGGCGTTCGGCTGTGTGGCATTCGTGGCGCTCACGCCGCTCATCAGCATTCAGATTCTCGGCATTTTGTACAAACATAAGACGGGCAAGATCAAGAGGAACTTCCTCACCGTCGAAGAGAAGATCCTGCAATACGAGGTGGAGTAATGGACGAAAAGGAAAAGACGCCGCGCTCCGACCCGCCCGAGGCGGCAAAGGGGAACGCCCGCACCGCGAAGCCGAAGAAAAAGGACGCGCGGAAGGTGATTCCGTTCTCCGCCAAGGAGACGGAAAAGGCGGGGAAGAAAGAGGACGAAAAGAGGGAAGCGCGCGTCGTCGGCGCGGCAAAGAGCGTCGCCTCCCTCCTCAAGATCGCCAAGTCCGCAACCGTTCCGTCCCGCGCGAAACTGCTCATCAGCATCGTGAACAATCGGGACGAGGCGCGGGTGAAGGAGGTCATCGACGAGCGCTCGGTGGCGCTCTCGTACACCTTTGCGGGTACGGGAACGGCGCGTTCCGCCTTGCTCGACTATCTCGGCATCGGCGAAACGGAGAAGGCGGTGGTGCTTTCCGTCATTCCCGAGAACGACGAGGAGATGATCTTGCGGGAGATCCGCAAGAAGATCTCCCTCTATCTCGCGGGGCGGGGCATTTCGTTCACCGTTCCCCTCGCGGGAATTTCGCAGATCGTGGCAAACGGCATCACCAAAGCCGCGACAATCAAGATAACGGACGGAGGAAAACGCATGAAGAGCGAAGAGAGAAAATTCGATCTCGTCGTGGCGGCGGTCGCCTCGAACTATGTGGATACCGCGATGGAGGCGGCGCGCACCGCGGGGGCGGCAGGCGGGACCATCATCCGCGCCCGCACCCTCGACAACGCCAAGGCGGAACAATTCATCGGGATCTCCCTCGTCGCGGAGCAGGAGATCTTGCTCATCCTCACCAAAAAGGAGAACACGCTCGCCATCATGAACGCGCTCTCCGAGAGCGTGGGCGTCAAGACGGAGGCGGGCGGCGTGATCTTTTCGGTGCCCGTCGATCGCACCGCGGGCATCTCCATTGCCGAAGAGGGCGAACCGACTCCCGCGCCCGAGGAGAAAAAGTGAGCAGATATATCCTGATCGGCGGCGGCGAAATGAAAAACCGCGATACGCTCGCCATCGACGAATATATCGCGCATGCCGCGTCCGAACGCGCGGGAGAACGGCGCGCGTGCGGGCTGTTCCTGCCCACGGCAAGTCACGATTGCATGCCGTACTATAACACCTTCCATAAGGTCTATACGGGCATTTTCGGGTTAAAGACGGACGTGGCGCTCACGGTCGGGAGGGAGATGGACGCGGAGAAGATGCGCGCCAAGTTCGAAAGGGCGGACTTCCTCTATGTCGGCGGCGGCAATACCGTGTTTATGCTCCGTTCGTGGCGCGAGACGGGACTGTTGCCGCTCATCGAAGAGGCGCGGGACAGGGGCGTCATCCTGTGCGGACTGTCGGCGGGAGCGATCTGCTGGTTCGAGGACATGTATTCGGACTCCGCCGTCGAGGGAGAGTTCTCCATGTATCCCGGGCTCGGATGGCTCAAAGGAAAAATTTCTCCGCATTACGACGAAAGAATGCTTGACTTTGACGAGATCGTGCGATATAATAAATATCGCGCTTGGGGCGTTGAGAACGGCGCGGCGCTCGAAATGCTCGACGGGGAGCCCGTGCGGGCGGTCTCGGGCGGCGGACGCGTTTGGATGCTCGACGGCTCCGACGGCGCGACCGTCAAAAAGACGAAATTTCATAGCTGACCCGAGAGGGGAGGCGCAACGCGGACGTGGCGAAATTGGCAGACGCGCAGGTTTCAGGTTCCTGTGGGAGACCATGGGGGTTCAAGTCCCTTCGTCCGCACCAAGTCTTAATAGCTTGAACTTCTTTTTCGTAAAAAGAACGTTCGGGCTATTTTGCTTTATGGAAGAATTTGATTCTTTCGGAGCATAGAAAAAGGCGGGCAGAACTTGATTGTTCTGCCCGCCCGCCGTTTTTGTTATTCGGGATTCTAACGACCAAACCCTTTCCGCCATTTTCGGCGGCTCCCTATGTTCTTCAATGGGATATTTTATTTTGATTTTTATTATTCAGTTGTCGTTGTGCCGTCCATTCGGCGTAATCTTTCTTTCCCTCTTCCGATGAAAGATAATCCCGCATATAAGGGAGTAAAACCCTTGCCAAAGATTCTAACTGATAGTCGGGAATATCTAACGCCTCGGGTTGCTGTTGCTTTTTCTTCCTCGCCATCCTGCTTAACCGATATTTTTACCTCCTTATAGATTTATGAAATTGTCATTTTCCGTCCTTGCCGCTGTGATTGCTCTTGACAAACGGACGGTAGCTTCCGCCGTTCTTCTTCTGCCGCGCTTTTGTTAGAAGTGCGTCGAACTCGTCGGGGAAAGCGGTCATCATATCCGTTACCATCGTGAAAGCCTTGTCCCGCACGTCGTCTTTCCGCTTTGCCTCTTGCAGTTGCCGATATAGGTCATCCGCATCGGCAGTCTTGATTTTCAGCAGTTCTTCGTTGGCGGCATTTTGGGT
>CANPXX010000018.1 GCA_947587085.1 uncultured Clostridia bacterium
GCACCGGCTCCACGCCCTGGTAGCGGAAGAAGTCCGTGGGCTTCTTGCCGCAGGTGACGAGCTCCACCTCCACGCCGTGCGTGGCGAGGAAGTACGCCGCCTCGCTCCCCGCGAGTCCCGCGCCGATGACGCGGATCACGCCTTGGGCTTCTTCGCGGCGGGGACTTTATAGGAGCACTCCCGCGAGGAGCACTTCACCGCGCCGCGCGACGTGCGGATGAGCGCGCCGCCGCAGACGGGACATTTCTCCCCCGTGGGGACGTCCCAGCTCATGAACTTGCAGGCGGGGTAGCCGCTGCAACCGTAATACGCCTTGCCCGTGCGCGTTTTGAGCCGCTTGGTGGGCTTGCCGCACTCGGGGCACACGCCCTCGAATACGTCCTCCCGCTTCTCCTCTCCGTAGGGGAGGGTGGACTTGCACGCGGGATAATCGGGACAGGCAAGGAATTTTCCGTACCGCCCGCTCTTGATGACCATCATCCTGCCGCACTTGGGGCAGGGGGTCTCCGACTGCTCCGCCGCCCCCTCGCTCACGATGTTGGAGCAGGCGGGATAGTTGGAACAGGCGAGATATTTGCCGTACTTGCCCGTCTTGCGCACCATCGGCGAACCGCATTTGGAGCACATCACGTCGGTGAGCTCGTCGCCGTCGGTGGAGGCGAAGCGGAGCTTCTCCTCGAAGGGGGGATAGAACGCCGCGATGATGGAGCGCCAATCCTTTCCGCCCTCCTCGATCTCGTCCAGCTTCTCCTCCATGTCGGCGGTGAAGCCGACGTCCATCACGTCGGTGAAGTACTGCACGAGCATATCGGTGATGCGGTAGGCGACCTCGGTCGGCTTCATGTACTTGCCGTCCTTCTCCACATACTTGCGCTTGGTGAGCACCGATATGATGGAGGCGTAGGTGGAGGGGCGCCCGATGCCCTTGTCCTCCATCGCCTTGACGAGGGAGGCGTCCGAATAGCGCACGGGCGGCTTGGTGAACTTCTGTTCCGCCTTCACGCCAAGGGAGAGGAGCGCCTGTCCCTCTTCGAGAGCGGGGAGCAGACCCTTGCTCTCCTCGTCGTCCTCCTTGCGGAAGTCGGCGTACACCACGGTGAAGCCCGCGAAGCGGAGCGCCCTGCCGCTCGCCTTGAAGGTATAGCTTCCGTTGGCGATCTCGAACTGCATGGCGTCGTACTGCGCCTCCGCCATCTGGGAGGCGATGAAGCGCTCATAGATGAGTTTATAGACGTTGTAGTGCTTGCGGTCGAGGAGCTTCTTCACGGAATCGGGCGTGCGCGAGAGGTCGATGGGACGGATCGCCTCGTGGGCGTCCTGCGCCCCCTTCTTGGAGGCGTAGAAGTTGGGCTTCTCGGGCAGATATTCGGCGCCGAAGGTCTCGCCGATGTACTTGCGCGCCGCCGTCTGCGCGTCCGAGGAGACGCGCGTGGAGTCCGTACGGATATAGGTCACGAAGGCGACATGCCCCTCCCCTTCGAGGTCCATGCCCTCATAGAGGTGCTGTGCCATGAGCATGGTCTCGGGCGCGGTCATGCCGAGCTTGTTGGAGGCGTCCTGTTGGAGAGTGGAGGTGGTGAAGGGGGCGGGCGCGTGCGACTTCGCGACGGTGCGCTTCACCGACGAGACGACGTACTTTCCCGCGGCGAGCTCGGCAAGCGCCGCGTCCGCCTCCGCCTTGTCGGAGATCTTGATCTTCTTCCCGCCCTTCTTTTCGAGGATGGCTTTGAAGGAGGCGTAGCGCGCCTCCGCGTCGCGGAGCTCCGCGGTGAGCGTCCAATACTCCTCGGGCACGAACGCCGCGATCTCGCGCTCGCGGTCCACCACGAGGCGGAGGGCGACCGACTGCACTCTGCCCGCCGACAGCCCGTTCTGGATCTTGTTGTTGAGGAGCGGGGACAGCTTGTATCCCACGAGGCGGTCGAGCACGCGGCGCGCCTGCTGGGCGTCCACCAGATTGTAGTTGATTTTGCGCGGGTGCGCGAGGGCGCGCTCCACGGCGCGCGGGGAGATCTCGTTGAACTCGATGCGGTTCTCCCCGTCCTCGGGGAGCCCGAGCACCGTCTGCAGATGCCACGAAATCGCCTCTCCCTCGCGGTCGGGGTCGGTCGCGAGATACACCCTGCCCGCCCGTTTCGCCTCCTCGGCGAGGCGGCGGATGGTCTCCTCCTTGCCGGGGGAGGTGACGTAGCGCGGCTCGTAATTCTTATCCACCGCGACCCCCAGCTTCTTCTGCGGAAGGTCGCGGATGTGTCCGCCCGAGGCGTCCACCCGATACTTCCCCTTGAGATACTTGGAGATCGTCTTAGCTTTGGAAGGAGATTCCACAATGATGAGATCCATATCTTTCTCCGTTCAATCCGAATTGTCTATCTCTTCGCGGCGCGTACCGCCCCGCGCGATCGCCGTATAGGTGTTGGCGCCCGCCTTTGCGACGAGCCCCTTCATTTCGAGAGAGGAGAGCACCGCGCCCGCCTCGAAGATCTTCATGCCGACGCGTTCGGCGAGCGCCGCCGCGTGCAGGTCACCCCCCTCGAGCGCCTCCATCACCCGCTCTTCCTCCGCGGTGAGAGACAGCGTCTTTCGCGCCGCGGACTGCATGCCGTACACCGAAAAGATGTCCGCCGCGCACGTCACGAGATAGGCGCCGCTCTTGATGAGCGCGTTGCACCCCTCGCCCGCCGCGCTCCCCGCATTGTGCGGGAGGGCGAACACGTCGCGCCCCGCTTCGAGCGCGCAATTCGCCGTGATGAGCGTGCCGCTCTTCTCCCGCGCGGAGAGCACGAGCACGCCCTCGCACAGCCCCGCGAGGATCCTGTTCCGCGCGTGAAAGGTGTATTTGCGGGTCTCTTCCCCGGGCAAGAGCTCGGTGAGGAGAAGCCCGCTTTGCGCGATGCGCTCTTTGAGCGCCGCATGGGCGGCGGGATAGCAATCCTCCAACCAGCACGGGAGCACCGAGATGAGCTTCCCGCCGGGGAGCGCCCCCGCGATGGCGGCGCAGTCTCCCCCTTCGGCGATGCCCGTGACGATGGCGAAGCGCGCGGAGAGCTCCTCCGCGATCTGCTTCCCGAGCTTCTCCGCCCACGGCGGGATGAGACGGGAGCCCACCACGCAGAACAGCCTCTCCCGCAGGAGCGCCCTGTTCCCTTTTCCGAAGAGGGCGAGGGGCGGCGACGGCGCGTGGGCGAGCGCCTCGGGATAGTCGTCGGAGAGCGGCGTGACGGCGAAGATGTTCTTCCCGTCCAACATGGCGAGGAAGCGGTTGACCGCTTCGAGCCGTTCGCCATACCGACCGAACTCCTTCCCGTCCGCGAGCTCGCGGTAGCGCTCGGCGTGTGCGAAGAGCTCGGCGGGGTCGTGCGCGGCGCGGAGCAAAGCCACCCGCCCGCGGTCGTCGAGCGGGGCACATGCCCTCAGCCATAGATACGCCCGCTCCGCCTCCGTCATGTCAGCCTCCCAACTTTTCGCCGAGGCGATAGGACACCGCCTCGTACAGATGGCGGGGCAGGATGTCCTCGCTGCAATCGAGATCGGCGATGGTCCGCGCCACCTTGATGACGCGCGCCCTCCCCCGCGCGGACAGGTTGAGCCGCTCGAACGCGGCGCGGAGCACTTCGTTGCCCTCGCGCCCCAACGGGCAGAATCGGGCGAGCTCGCGCTCCCCCATCTGCGCGTTCGTCGAGATCTCCGTTCCCGCGAAGCGGGCGCGCTGGATGCGGCGGGCGGTGTTCACCCGCTCGCGCACGCGCTCCGAGCTCTCCGCGGCTTCCCCGTCCGAGAGGTCGTCGTAGCCGACGTCGTCCACCTCCACTTGCAGGTCGATGCGGTCGAGAAGGGGTCCCGAGATCCGCCTGCGGTAATTTCTGATCTCGGCGGGCGTGCAGGTGCACACGCGGTGCGCCGAGCCGTAGTTGCCGCACGGGCAGGGGTTCATGCTCGCGCAGAGCATGAACCGCGCGGGGAAGGTCGCCGTGCCGCCCGCGCGGGAGACGGTGATCTTGCCGTCCTCGAGGGGCTGGCGGAGCGCCTCCAACGTGGAGCGCTTGTATTCGGGCAGTTCGTCCAGGAAGAGCACGCCGCCGTGCGCGAGGGAGATCTCCCCGGGGTGCACGGTGCGGTTGCCGCCGCCGCACATGGAGACGGTGGTCGCCGTATGGTGCGGGGTGCGGAAGGGACGCGCCGAGACGATTCCCTCCTCCCCGAGCGTTCCCGCCACCGAGTGGATGGCGGTGATCTCGAGCGCCTCGTCGAAGGTGAGCTCGGGCATCACGGTGGGGATGCACCGCGCGAGCATGGTCTTGCCCGAGCCGGGCGGACCCGCGAGGAGCAGATTGTGCCCGCCCGCCACGGCGATCTCGAGCGCGCGGCGCGCCATCGGCTGTCCCTTGACGAACCGCAGGTCGTCCGAGGCGTCCGCCGAGGGACGGGGCGTGAAGGAGGAGAAGGCGAGCGGCGGGATGGGCGCGGTGCCGAGGATGTGCGCCACAGCCTGTCCGAGCGTGCGCACGGGCACGATCTCCGCCCCATCGAGATAGCTCGCCTCGCGGGCGTTGTCCGCGGGCACGATGAAGCGCGTATAGCCGCGCTGTTTTGCGGAGATCAAAATGGGCAAAAGCCCTGAGACGGGGCGGACGTCGCCGCTGAGCGCGAGCTCGCCGAGGATGACCGTGCCGTCGAGGCGGGAGCCGACGAGCTGTTCGCTCGCTTTGAGCAAACTGATCGCGATGGGCAGGTCGAACGACGCGCCCTCCTTCTTCACGTCGGCGGGCGCAAAATTGACGGTGATGCGGTTCATGGGGAAGAGCAGACCGCTGTTTTTGAGCGCGGATCGGACGCGCTCCTTGCTCTCCTTCACGGCGGTGTCGGGCAGACCCACCATCTCATAGGCAGGCATGCCGCGGTTGACGTCCGTCTCCACTTCGACGGGGACCCCTTCGAGCCCGTTCAGCGCATAGGAAAGAATTTTCGCGATCATGCTTTCCTCCCTCGAAAAAGGTTACAGGATGCCGCTCCAGAAGGACGCGGAGAAGGGAATGCAGACGGTGACGGGAAGGAAGAGGAGCCAGCCCGCGCCGAGGAGCGCCGCCCCCGCGACGGTCACCGCGAACGCCGCGCGCGGATGTCTTGCGCGGAGCCGCTCATAGCCGCCCGCGGCACACGCGAACGCGAAGAGATACAAAAGCAGGATGAATGCCTCGGAGGCGGGCGCGAACACCGCCGTCACGGCGCACAGCAGCAGGGCGACGAGAGGGACCGCCGTCCTGCGGACCTCCCCTCTCCACGCCTTGCCGCGTTCCTTTTCGCAGAAGAGGACCCAATCGAGCCTCCACGCCGCGGCAAGAAGTCCCGCCGCCGCCGCGAGGAGCGCCGCGGGCTGGAACACGAGCGCGGTGAGCCCATAGACGGAGCCGCTTCCGCGCCAGACCTCCCGCCATACCCACGCGCCGTCCGCGGGGGACGCCGCTACAAAGCCGTTCGCGAACAACTGCCAGCCCACCGCAAAGACGTTCATCGCGGGGGCGGAGGGGTCGTCGTACACTTTCAGATAGGTGAAGTAGACGGGCAGGAGGGCGAGAAGGGAGATAAGGAACGCTCCCAAGACGAGCGCCGCCGCGAACATGGTGGGCGCGCAGATGTTCTTGAAGCGGTACTCCGCGAGCACCGACGCCACCTTGCGCTTGCCCTCCTTCTCGTGTGCGCCCTCTTCCGAAGGCGCCTCGCCGTCCGTCTCCGCCTCCGCCTCAGCCTCCGCTTCGGCTTCGGCTTCGGCGATCGCCTTGTCGAGATGGTACCGCTTCGCCTTCTGCTGGCGCACCATGCCGAGCGCGAAGAGGAGGACGACGCCCGCGACGGGCACCGCAAAGGCGCCGTGCACGCAGATCGCCGCCGCGCCGAACAGCCCCGAGAAGAAGAGCGGGACGCCCGAGAGCAGACTCGCGCGGCGCATCCCGCCGTCATAGAAGCGATAGGCGAGCGCCGCGGAGGCGAGGAAGAAGAATACGCCGATCATGGCGGGCGTGCCGAGATGGGCGAGCCCGAGGGTGAGCGAAGAGAGCGCGAAGAGGAGCGCGAACACGAAGCCCGCCCGCTCGCTGCGGAGGAGCCGCGAAACGAAGAGATACCCCACCGTGAGCGCGAGCGCGCCCGCGAGCATGGGGAAGAAACGGAGCCCGAAGGGACTCAGTCCGAATATCGCCACGCCGAGGGCGACGAGATCGGTCCCGAGGGCGTTGAAGGCGGCCTCCGCACGGTAGACGTCCACGGGCTTCCCCGAAGGGTCGGTGGCGTACTCGCTCCCCATCCGCATCTCGGAGATGGTCTCGAGCTGGGAGACCTCCCCCTTCGTGAAGCGGAAGAAGGAGGACTGCGCGTCGGAGAGGAACTGCCCGTCCAAGAGCGCCTCCGCGCGCTCCGCCGCCTCGTCCGCCGTCTCGTTGAGGTGCGGCGTGGCGCGGTCGATCTCGGCGGGAATGACGCAGAGCTCGCCCGTCCCGTTGTATTGGCTGTCCAGCTTTTCGCCCACGAACACCACTTCGTTGAGGAGCACGTTGACGGAGGTCGCCGTGAGTCGGTAATACGGGTAGGTGGAGACGCGCCATCCGTCCTCGGGGATGGAGAAGGGCTCGATGAAGTTGAAGCGGTCGGGATCGAGCGCCTCCGCGGGCTGTTTGCCGTCCTCGGGCGCGGGGGTGAACCCGTTTTCGAGGAGGGCGTTGCGCGCGGACGAGAACGTCTCGCCGCTCGAACTGCGCTCCAAGCGGATCTCGGCGGGGGTACCCTCCTCCGCATAAATGAACGCCACGTTCACGCGGACGCCGACGAGGCGGAGACGGGTCGTCGTCTCCCCCTCTTTCAGATCGTCGAGGTGAAAGACGACGCTCGGATTCTGCGAATCCCCCTGCCCCACTTTGAGCTCGTACGCCCTGCCCGTGGACTGCACCGAACCGAGGGTGCCGAAGCCGACGACCAGAAAGAGGAAGAGGGTGACGAGGAAGGCGAGGAAGTATTTGCTGCGCCCTGTGCCGAATACCGTTTTCATAAGTTCTATTCCCTATTATATTGATGAATTCTATTCTAACCGATATCGCGGAAATTGTAAACCTTTTTGGGGAGGATTTCCGAAAAAATCGCAAAAACGCCGTCCGAACAGGCGCGCCGCAACTCGGTTGCGGCGCGCCTTCATCCGTTCGCAAAATAAGTTCGCGGTCCGCCCCGACTTTGGGCGAACCGCGCCTTACTCACTTCTTTTCCTTGATCTTTGCCGCCTTGCCCGTAAGCCCGCGGAGATAGTAGAGCTTTGCCCTTCTCACCTTGCCTTGCCGCACCACGTTGACGTACGCAACTTTGGGGGAATGCAGGGGGAAACAGCGCTCCACGCCGACGCCGAAGGAAAGACGGCGCACGGTGAAGCTCTCACGAATGCCGCCGTTCTTCTTGGCGATGACCACGCCTTCGAAGTTCTGGATTCTCTCCTTGCCGCCCTCGATGATGCGGTAGCCGACCTTCACGGTGTCGCCGACGTTGAAGGACGGAACGCTCTCCTTCATGTTCTCGGCTTCGATCGCTTCGATAAGACCCATTTGACTTTACCTCCTGTATTACGCGGCGTTCGTGCCCGCTCTGCGGCAGAGGACCGCCCGAAGTCATTCGTCATTATACCCGATGCCGAGGGAAAAATCAACTCTTTTTGCACTGCGCAGGACAATTTTTTTGTTTTTTCTCAGAGTTCGCCCTCGAGGACCTCTTCGGGCGTCTCCGCGCGCTTCTTCTCCGTCTCCCCCTGCACGGGCGCATAGGTGTCGCGGCGGATGCGCTCGCGCCGCACTTCTTCGCTCCCGTCGTAGGCGACGAGGTAGCTCTCGCTCGCGATTCCCCTCTTCGCCCGCCGCACCACGCGGTCCTCGTCCCCCTCCGTCACCCGCGGCGGGGGCGGGTCGAGATAGAACAGGACGCGGCTCTCCACCTCGTACCGAAGCCCGTCCGGCATGCCGAAGAAGGAAAAGGTCACGCTCGCCGCGTCCGCCGTTGCGGAGATGTACACGGGGAAGGGATAGGGATTGCGGAAGCGAAGATCGCTCGTCTCGGACACCATCGCGTCCTCGGAGGGATTCACATATCCCACGGCGAGGGAATGCGGATGACTCTCCACCACGCGCATGCCCGCGCGGAGCGCCGCCCCGAAGAGGGTGGTGCTCGCCTGACACACGCCGCCGCCCACCCCCTGCACGAAGGCGCCGTCCGAGATGACGGGCGCCTCGCGGAAGCCGTTCTCCGCCGTACGCTTGCCCACCCGTCCGTTGAAGGAGAACTCCTCCCCCGCCTCCACCGTTGTCCCCGCGATCCTCTGCGCGGCGAGGGCGATGTTCCCCGCGCGGGCTGCGTCCGAGCCGTCGAAGCGCGTCGTAAAAGAGGAGAGCGGGCGCGTACGCGCGCGGAGCGCCTCCTCCGTCACGGCGGGGGCGACGGGCGTCAGGGGCATGCCGATCTCCGTCTCCCCCGTGCGGAGCGCCTCGAAGTAGCGGCAAAGGAGCGCCTCGTAGTCGCAAGCCCTCCCCTCCCGTTCCGCCGTATAGGAAAATCCCTCGGCGGTGAAGGTGACCGTCGCGTCCTCGGCGGGACGGGCGGCGCGGGCACACGCCCGAAGGAGCACCTCCTCCGCGTCGGCGGACTGCCGCGTGAGCGCCGCCTCCAACCGCTCTCCCCGCTTGGCGCGGCGGACGAGGTCGGAAAGGTCGTCGCGAAAGGTGAGCGAGGGCGAGACGTCTCCCTCGGGCGTGTGCACGACGAGGGGGAGCATGCGCTCCGCAAGCGTTCGGCGCACCGCGTCGATCGCCTCGGCGTAGCGCATCCCGCCCACCTCCACGCCGCTGATGACGACGTCCCGCCTGACCGTTCCGCCGCCCGAGCAACCGCAAAAAAAGAAGCTCCCCGCAAGGAGGAGCGCCGTCCATCGGATGGAAAATTTCATATGCTTCCTCGCCGCGAGAGGAGCGCCTCCGAGAGCGCCGCGTCCGCCTCGAAGAGGGGGATGCCGACAAGCCGTCCTCTCCCCTCCGCGTGGAAGTCCGAGCCGCCCGTCGCGAACAAACGGTGCGCGCGCGCATAGTCCGAGAAGTACTCCGTCTCCTCCAAAGTATGCGTCGTATACACGCATTCTATCCCATCCAGCCCGCAGGCGGCGAGCCTGTCCATGAGCGCCCCGCGCCGCTCCGTGCTCCGCTTCAAAAGGGCGGGGCGCGCGCCCGCCTCCGCGCGGTATGCCGCCTGCTCCTCCTCCGTCAGAAGGAGAAGGCGCCCGGGATGGGCGAGCACCGCGAGCCCGCCCGAGGCGCGGATGACCGCGATCGCCTCCTCGGGCGAGGGACGGCATGCGTCCGAATAGGCGGCCCCGCCGCGCGCGAACGCCGCGTCGTACAGCGCGGAACGGTCCATGCCGAGCCTGTCCGCAAAGGCGGATACCACGTGCATGGTATGGATGGGCGCGTCCTTGCGGACATGGTATGCCTCTATATCCGCTTCGGTGAGGGCAAGCCCGAAGTGTGCATTGGCGCGGGCGAGCATCTCCGCGGCACGGACGCGCGCGCCCTCGAAGCGCCTCGCCTCGAAGGCACGGTATGCCTCTCCCTCCTCACAGCCGTAGCCGAGGACGTGCACCTTGCAGCCCCCCTCGTAGGCGGAGATCTCCAACCCGCGCACGAAGCGCAAGCCGAGCGCCGCCGCTGCCTTGGACGCCTCCCCGTTCCCGCCCGCCGTATCGTGGTCGGTGAGCGAGAAGAGCTCCACGCCCGCCTCCGCCGCCCGCCGCGCGAGCTCCGCGGGGGAATATGCGCCGTCCGAAAAATGCGAATGCAGGTGGAGGTCCGCTCTCATGCGCCGCCCCCCACGATCTTGCCGCCCTGGATGCGGATCTTGTTGCACGCCGCGCCGTATAGCACGCGCTCGGCGTGCGTGCAGGTGAGGATACATTGCAGACCGCCCACGCGGTCGAGCAGTTTCTTGCGGCGGGGAAGGTCGAGCTCGCTCATCACGTCGTCGAGGATGAGCACGGGGGACTCCCCCGAGAGCGAGCGGAAGATCTCCACCTCGGCGAGCTTCATGGAGAGCGCCGCCGTGCGCGCCTGCCCCTGCGAGCAGTACCCGCGCGCGTCCGCGCCGTCGATGAGCACCTTGACGTCGTCGCGGTGCGGTCCCACCGTGGTGTACCCGAGGCGCAGATCGCGCTCCCGCGAGGCGGCGAGCTCGCCGAAGAGCGCCCGCGCGATTCCCTCCTCGTCGCCGCGGTACTCCCTGTCCGGCAGAAGGGACAGCTCCTCCGCGCCGTCCGTGAGGTAGGCGTGCGCCTCCTGCGCGAGGCGGGAGAGCTCTTTGAGGTATTCCCTCCTGCGCACCGCGATGCCCGCCGCATAGCGGGCGAGCTGTTCGTCCCAGACGGGAAGGGTCTCCCCGATGAGGGAGAGATCGCGCTCCTTCAACAGCCCGTTGCGCTGTTCGAGGATGCGCTGGTAGCGGAGGAGCGCCGCGGCGTACTCCCGCGAGGTCTGCGAGATGGAGAGGTTGAGAAAGCGCCTGCGCTCGTCCGGTCCGTCGAGGATGAGGCGGAGCTCCCCCGGCGAGAAGAACACGCTGTTCATGTTGCCGAGGAAGTCCAAGGCGCGGCGGACGCGGTTGCCGTTGACGAAGAGCTCCCGCTTGTTCTCGAAGATGACCGCCTCCAACGAGAGGGCGCCGTAGCGCGTGGAGACCTCCGCGCCGATGCGCGCGCACTCCGCGCCGCGGCGGATGAGCTGGCGGTCGTGACGGATGCGGAGCGACGCCCCCGTGCAGAGATAGAACACCGCCTCCGCGCAGTTCGTCTTGCCC
The DNA here is from genome assembly GCA_947587085.1 of uncultured Clostridia bacterium. GTDB lineage: Bacteria > Bacillota > Clostridia > Christensenellales > Borkfalkiaceae > Gallimonas. Next base: position 10,861 of record CANPXX010000018.1, read on the forward strand.
TGCGCGTTCTTGCCGAAGAGCACGTTGAGCTCCTCCGCGAAGGCGAAGGTCTCCCGTTCGTAATTTCTGAAATTTTGGAGCGTCAATTTTTTTACGACCATTTCGGCAAAAACACTTTCTTTTCGGACGATTTTGTATTATAATGATGGTGCGGAGGTTGTCCGCATCGGTCATTATACCAAATTTTACGGAAAATTGAAAGCGTTTGAGGGGATAAAATGGCGGAAAATACGCAGTTCAACGTCCTGTGGGGCAAAATACGCGAGCGCATGGAAAAGCTCGTGACGCCCATCACCTTCTCCACCTATTTCGAGGGATTGGAGGCGGTGGATGTCGTCAACAAGAAGCTCGTGCTCAAAGCCGCGGGCGAGACGACGGCGAGCGTCGTCTCCCGCAACGGGGACCGCCTGCGCGAGGCGATCGTCGCGGCGGACGTCGGGCTAAACGACTTCATCGTGGTGGTGGACGGGAGCGACGTGTACACCCTCGGCGAGACGTCCGACGCGGACGACTCCCCCTCCGTCCTCCTCGACAAGCGCTTCACCTTCGACAGCTTCGTGGTGGGCACCTCCAATAAGTTCGTGTACGCGGCGGCGAAATCGGTCGCCGAGGCGCCCGGGGAGAACTTCAATCCCCTCTACATCTATGGCGGGACGGGGCTCGGCAAGACCCACCTCATGCAGGCGATCGCCAACGAGCTCGCCGAGAAGAAGCCCTCTTTGAAGGTCATCTACACGACGAGCGAGAAGTTCCTCAACGAATACGTGGACAGCCTCTACTCCAAGAAGGGAGGCGCGCGCGAGGCGGATTCCCGCTTCCGCAACCGCTACCGCAACGTGGACGTCCTCCTCATCGACGACATCCAGTTCTGGGCGGGAAAATTCGGCGTGCAGGAGGCGTTCTTCCACGCCTTCAACGAGCTCTTCTCCCAGCACAAGCAGATCGTCATCTCCTCGGACTGCCCCGCGAAGGAGCTCACCACGCTGGAAGAGCGCCTGCGGACCCGCTTCGAGGGCGGGCTCATCGCCGACATCCAGCCGCCCGATCTCGAGACGAAGGTCGCCATCCTGAAACGGAAGGCGCTCGAAAAGAAATATGTGGTGCCCAACGACGTCCTCACCTTCCTCGCCAAGAATTCGGACAACAACGTGCGCACCCTCGAGGGGCGGCTCAACACCGTCATCTTCGCGAGCAAACTGCGCGAGGAGCCGCTCACCCTCAAACTCGCCTCCGAGGCGTTGCAGGAGGCGATCAACGTGGACGAACAGGAGGAAGTCACGCCCGACGCCATCATCCGCGCGACGTGCTCCTACTTCAACTTCTCGCGGGAGGACCTGCTCGGGCGCAACAAGCGGCAGGACCTCGTGCGGGCGAGACAGATCTGCACCTACCTCATGTGCGACATGCTCGCCCTGCCCCTCGTCTCGGTGGGAAAGGAGATGGGCGGCAAGGACCATGCGACCGTCATCTACGCCCGCGACAAGATCGCCGAGCTCATGCGCGTGAACGACAAGGTGCTCAAAGACGTGAACGACATCAAGAGCGCGGTACTCAAACAGTAAGCGGCGCCAAGCGGCGGCGATCCGCGGGAACGACTGTATGGACTTCTTTTCCGAAGGCGCATGCGACGCGGTGGTGATCGGCGCGGGACATGCGGGCGCCGAGGCGGCGCTCGCCCTCGCGCGGACGGGCTGTTCCACCGTCGTATTGACGCTCAATCTCGACAGCATCGGCTTCATGCCCTGTAACCCCTCCGTCGGCGGCACCGCGAAGGGGCATTTGGTGCGCGAGATCGACGCCCTCGGCGGCGAGATGGGGCTGTGCGCCGACCGTTGCGCCCTCCAATACCGCATGCTTAACGAGGGCAAGGGGGCGGCGGTGCGCTCCCTCCGCGCGCAGGTGGACAAGAACGCCTACCACCGCGCCATGAAGGCGACGCTCGAGCGGACAGAAAATCTGCGCATCCTGCAAGGCGAGGCGGCGCAGATCGTCGTAAAAAACGGCAAGGTGGCGGGCGTCAGGACGGCGTACGGCGGGGAGATCGCCTGCCGCGCCGTGGTGGTGGCGACGGGGGTCTACCTCGGCGCGTGCACCGTCACGGGGGAGTACCGCAAGGAGACGGGTCCGAACGGCTTCGAACGCGCCACCCTTCTCACCGACGAATTGCGGCGGCTCGGCTTCACCGTCCGCCGCTTCAAGACGGGCACCCCCGCGCGGCTCGACGGGCGCACGGTGGACTATTCCGCCCTGCAAGTCCAGCCGGGGGAGCAGACCTGCCCCTTCTCCTTTATGAACGACGGCGTCCCGTCCGGACAGACGCCCTGCCACCTCGCCTACACCAACAGCGAAACGCATGCGCTCATCCTCGATAATCTCGCCCGCGCCCCGCTCTACAACGGCACGATCTCCTCGACGGGACCGCGCTATTGCCCCTCCATCGAGACCAAGGTGGTGCGCTTCCGCGACAAGGAGCGCCACCAGCTCTTCCTCGAACCGGAGGGCGCGGACACCTCGGAGGTGTACGTGCAGGGGCTCTCCACCTCCCTCCCGCACGACCTGCAAAAGGAGATGTACCGCACCGTGCGCGGGCTGGAACACGCCGACATCGTCCGCTATGCCTATGCCATCGAATACGACTGCATCGACAGCCTCGACCTCCTTCCCACCCTCGAGTTCAAGCGGGTGGAGGGACTGTACGCGGCGGGGCAGATCAACGGCACGAGCGGCTATGAGGAGGCGGCGGCGCAGGGGCTGATGGCGGGGCTCAACGCCTCGCTCAAACTCCGCGGTCTCCCCCCCCTCGTGTTGCGCAGGGACGAGGCGTACATCGGCGTGCTCATCGACGACCTCGTGACCAAGGGCACCGACGAGCCCTACCGCATGATGACCTCCCGCGCCGAGTTCCGTCTCTCCCTCCGGCAGGACAACGCCGACCTGCGCCTCACCGAGAAGGGAAGGGCGTGCGGGCTCGTCTCCGACGCGCGCTATCGGCGCTACCTGCTCCGCAAGCGGCAGATCGCCGAGGCGCTCGACCTGCTCGGCGGGCGCGCCCCGCAAGGGGAGGCGGAAAATGTGGTGTGCGCGCTCGGACAGCCCCCCCTCGCCTCGGGCGTGAGCTATGCGGAGCTCTTGCGCCGCGGCGCGACCATGGAACAGCTGTGCGCCGTCTGCGGGGCGCTCCGCGCCTTCCCGCAGGACGTGCTTTGGACCTGCGAGACGGAGATCCGCTACGAGGGGTATCTGAAACGGGCGGAGGAGGAGATCGCCCGCGCACGGAGGGAGGAGGACTGCCCCATCCCGCCCGATCTCGACTACGCCTCGCTGAACGGCTTGCGGCTCGAAGCGCGCGAGAAGCTCGCCCGCGTGCGCCCGCTCAACCTCGGACAGGCGGGGCGCATCCCCGGGGTCTCCCCCGCCGACGTTGCCGTCCTCATGGTCGCGATGAGTTTGAAGCGCGGCGGGGACGGCAAAAAAGAACGCGCCGAAAATCGCGCAAACCCCGCGAAAAACGATTGACATCCTCCCCTTGGCGGGATATAATGAGGACACAATTGAATTTTCCGTCGTGGGTGCCCCAAAAGGGCTGAGATCATACCATTCGAATCGGACAAGGTAATACTTGAACGAAAGTACAGGAGTTCTGAGGAAGTTTCCGCCCGCGCGTTGCGCGGGCGTTTTTCCGCTTCGGGGCGGCAAGTTCAACAGATTTTTACGGAGGTTTTTTATGACCCTTTCTCTGCTCGCCGCTTACAGCGGCTACTACAAGGACGCGGACGGCGTGAAGCACTACGACTATCCCGACGTATGGACGTCCTTCGCCCAGGACGGGCTCACCACGGTGTTCCTCTACGCCGCGCTCGCGCTCGCCGTCCTCCTGCTCGCGGTGGGATTCCTCGTCTATTGGAGGAAGCGGGAGGCGCTCGACAGCTATCTCAAAACCGCGATCGCCGTCGCCGCGGGCTTCTCCCTCGCCGTCATCGTCGCCATGCTCGCCCTCGGATTTATGGACATGTACGAGAGCGGCGCGGTGTTCGACCTCGTGCTCTGGCCCGCCGTCGTGCTCGCGATCTGCGTCGTGCTCGGCGTGTGCGCCGTCTATGTGAGCCCGCTCTTCGGCGAGAAGGCGTTCAAGGTGACCAAGATCGTCGCCCTCTCCGCGGCGGGCGCGGCGCTCGTCGCCCTCCTCGTCTGCCTCGGCGTCTATCTCGGCTCGGGCGCGGGCGAGGAGAACAACGAACTCACCATCACGGTGACCGAGAACGCCCTCCTGTATGTGTGCGCGGCGGTCATTTTGGCGGTGCTCCTCTTCATCGCCTTCTTCTTCGGGCGGGCAGACAGGAGCGGCTTCGATTCCAAGTCCATCTCCTATGCCGCCATCTGCATCGCGCTCAGCTTCGCGCTCTCCTATCTCACCATCTTCAAGCTCCCGCAGGGGGGCTCGGTGACCATCGCCTCCCTCCTCCCCCTCATGATCTATTCGTACATGTTCGGGGTGAAGAAGGGAATCTTCGCGGGGCTCGTGTACGGGCTCTTGCAGGCGGTGCAGGATCCGTGGATCATCCACCCCGCGCAGTTCCTCCTCGACTACCCCATCGCCTTCGCGGGCATCGGCGCGGCGGGGCTGTTCGCCCGCACCAAGAAGCTCGATAAGCTCCCGCAGGTGCAATTCGCGCTCGGCGCGGTGCTCGCGGGGACCCTGCGCTATCTCTCCCACATCCTCTCGGGCGTGTTCGCCTTCTCCGAATACGCCTACGACGCGGCGGGCGAGCCCATGAACGCATGGCTTTACAGCCTCACCTACAACTCCTTCGTGTTCGCCGACATCGCGATCGCCATCGCGGTGGGCGTGATCGTGTTCTGTTCACCCGCATTCGTGAAGGCGGCGCGCCGCTTCCGCCCCAAGGCGAAATCGGAAACCGCAGAAACTCCCGAGGAAGAATAACACGAGGATTATTTCGCGAAATTCTTCATCGAATAGACACGCGCGATTGTATCGCGCGTGTTCTTATAATAAGGGCAAAGAATTTCGCGACGGAAATTAGCGGGGATGGGAAACTTATTTGGGGCTCTTCATCGCTTGCGCAGACAACAAGCGCGGGCGAGCCGCGCAAATTGGGGCGCGCTCCGCAAAATGCGATTTTGCTCCGCGCGAGTCATTTTAATAGAAAGGCATTCCAATTTATCATGTTGCCCGACGCGTAGCGGCGCACGAGCGGCAACGCCGCGAAGTAGCCGAGAGCCTACGTCCAGCGGACGTGGGCTCTCGTGTCGCCCCGTTGCTTGCAACGGCACGGGCGCGAAGCGCGAAGTAAACATCTCTGCCGCTCTCTTCTGTCATGCCGAGCGTAGTCGAGGCATCTCTACCTTATAATGCGGTAGAGATGTTTCGACTCGCGAGCCCGCGTCCATTGGACGCGGGCGCTCGGCTCAACATGACAATAAAAGAACATTGCTTCGTGCTCGTGCCGCCCCTCGGCAAATAGAACGTGCGGGCGGGGCGTGCCGATTTTAGTAATACAATCAAAAGCCGCAATTGGGGGGCCCCGTTGCAAGCAACGGGGCGACAAGCTATTTCGCGCTATTCGGTGCGAAGCGTATATCGCTCAAACGAATTGCAACACGTCCACGAGGATGGCGAAGCCGAGCAGGAGCACGAAGCCGACGGCGTGGATGACCGCCTCCACCTTGCGCGAGATGGGCTTCCCGCGTGCCCATTCGATGAGCGTGAACACGATCTTACTGCCGTCGAGGGCGGGGATGGGCAGGAGATTGAACACGGCGAGGTTGACCCCGATGAACGCCGCGATCTCCAAGAAGCTCCGCATGCTCTGCGAGGCGACGCGCGACGTGAGGGTGATGGTGGAGACGGGTCCGCCGAGCGCGCTCAGCCCCAACTTCCCCGTGAAGAGCTCCCCGATGACGCGGAAGATGGAGCCCGCGATCTTGAAGGAGTAGACGAAGGAGCGCCCCACCGTCTCCGCGGCGCCGAACCGATAGATGCCGTTTGCGACGGCATACGTCCCCTCTCCGCTCCCGTCCGTCTCATAGAGGAAGCCGAGCGCCTCCCATACGCTGTCCAAATCGCTGCTGTTCTTCACGGTGACGTCGGCGCGGAGGATGACCTCCACCTCCCGCTCCTCGCGGACGGGGCGCGCGCCCTCCTCCGTCTCCTCCACCACCCGGGAGACGCGGAGCCGCGCGCGGTCCCCCGCCTTCTTGCCGTTCAGCGCGAGCGCCAGATCGGTGGTGAGATAGAGATTCTTCCCCTCCGCGCTCAAAAGGATGTCGCGGTCGTGCAACGAATACTCGGCGGGGATGCTCTCGTCGGGCGCCACCTCGTACACCGCGAGCATGGTCTGCCCGTAGCACGAGAAGAGGATGAGGATGAGCACGAGCGCGAGCAGATAGTTCATGAACGCCCCCGCGAAGAGCACGAGGATGCGTCTCCACGGCGCGCGCTCGGTGTACGCGCCGCCGGGATGGCGGGCGTACGAGGTCTCGGCGTCGGCGTCCGCGTCGGTCTCCAAACCATCCTCCCCCTCGAAGGCGCAATAGCCGCCGAGCGGGATGAGGCGGAGCGCGAAGAGCTCGCCCGTGCGCTTCGAGCGGTGCTTGAAGAGGGCGGGTCCGAAGCCGACGGAGAACTCCTCGATGTTGAATTTGAGGAGCTTCCCCATGAGATAGTGTCCGAACTCGTGGATGGTGACCATCGCGAGCAGGATGAGGATGGCGAGGAGGACCGAGCCGACGGCGCTCCACACGCTCAGAAGATCATATTGCATAGAGATGGTTTCTCGCCGCCTCGCGCGCGCGGGCGTCCGCCTCCTCGACGGCGGCATACTCCGCGGCGGGGGAAAGCGGGACGCGTTCGAGGGCGTCGCGGATAGTTTCGGCAATTGCGGGGAAGGCTATGCGCCCAGCGAGGAAGGCGCGCACCGCCTCCTCTCCCGCGGCGTTGAGCACGGCGGGCGCCGTGCCTCCCGCCCGTCCCGCCTCCAACGCCAGCCCGAAGCAGGGGAACCGCTCGGCGGGCAGAGGGAGAAAATGGAGGGCACCGACCGCGGCGAGGTCGAGCTGCGGCGCACAGGGGAGCCGCTCGGGATAGGTGAGCGCGAGCTGGATGGGCACGCGCATGTCGGGATAGCCGAGCTGTGCGATGGCGGCGCCGTCCGCAAAATACACGAGGGAATGCACGATGCTCTCGGGATGCACCACCGTCCCGATGCGGGAGAAGTCCGCGCCGTACAGCCAGCGCGCCTCGATCACTTCATACCCCTTGTTGAGGAGGGTGGCGCTGTCCACGGTGATCTTTGCGCCCATGCGCCACGTCGGGTGGCGGAGGGCGTCCTTCGCCGTCACGCGGGCGAGCTCCTCCTCCGTCGCATGGAGGAAGGGTCCGCCGCTCGCCGTGAGGACAAGCCTCTCGAAGGGCGTGTCGCGGCGGAAGGAGAGCGCCTGAAAGAGCGCGGAATGTTCGCTGTCCACGGGGACGATCTCCACCCCCCTCTTCGCCGCCTCGCGCATGACGATCTCCCCGCCGCACACGAGGCTCTCCTTGTTGGCGAGGGCGACGCGCTTGCCCGCCTCGATGGCGGCGAGCGTATAGCTCAGCCCCGCGAATCCCCCCGCCGCGATCACCGCCACATCGCACCCGCCAAAGGCGCGCGCGGCGTCGAAGCGGTCCGCCGTGGCGAGGTATGCGTCGGGGAACTCCTCCCCGAGCGCGGCAAGACGCGCCCCGTCGCTCCCGCAGACGAGGGAGACGACATGGAAGCGGTCGCGGTGGGCGCGCACGACGTCGAGCGTCTGCGTGCCGATGCTTCCCGTACAGCCGATGAGCGCAATGCGTTGCATGGAGACCTCCTTTGAAAGGAAGCGCCCGCCTTCGCGGCGGGCGCCCAACCTAATATATGCGGCTCAGCCCACGATCATGATGCGGATGACGAGGACGAAACACACGATGAGCCCCGCATAGAGGGCACTGTCGATGCGGTCGAGAATCCCGCCGTGTCCCGGCAGGATCTTGCCCATGTCCTTGATGCCGAGCTTGCGCTTGATGGCGCTCTCGACGAGGTCGCCGAACTGCGAGAACGCCGCGGTCAGCACGCCCAAGCCGAGGTAGAACACGATGTCGAACGCGCCGAGCGCCCCAGTGTTCCACGTCCATTCGAAGCCCTTGATGAGCCCCGCGTCCGCGAGCGCGCTCATCCCGAACCCCGCGAGAAGGTAGACGATTCCCCCGCCGAGCATCCCGCCGATGAGACCGCCCAGCCCGCCGATGAGAGTCTTCTTGGGGGAGACGTGCGGAGCGAGCTTGGCGGGGAGCTTCTTCCCGAGGGAGCGCCCGAACACGAAGGCGAACACGTCGGCGCAGGGCGCGATCACGAACACGAGCATGAGCGCGAGCTCGGAATACCGTTCGAGGTGGTTGCACACGGTGAGCACCACGAGGAAGAAGGAGGGATACAGATAGGAGAGGAGGGCGTATCCCGTGGATTCGAGGGAGACCCGCTCATGCGCAAAGACGAGCAGGGCGCACAGCGCGGCGACGCCCGCGGTGAACACGACGAAGGTGATGTGCGGCGCATAGTTTCTGCCCACCGCCCCCGTAAAGCCCGGCTCGTCGGGAAGGCGCACGCCGAGGATCTCGGCAAAGACGAAATCGCTCACCGCATACGCCGCGATGACGAGCCCTGCAAAGATCATCACGATGATCTTCTGCGAGAGGTGGAGCTGGTCCTTGAAGGCGCGAAGCATCTCGTACGTCCCCACGAGGGAGAACAGGAGGATGAGCGCGTCGAAGAAGAGATCGCTCACGAAGATCTTGAGGGCGAAAAAGCCGAGAAGCACGGCGACATAGACCGTCGCCGTGATCATGCGAAGTTTCAGATTGTTGCCGGGGTCCGCGGGCGCGGGAGCGGGCGCGGCGGGCGCGGGCTCCGCGGCGGGACCGCCGCACTCCTCGGGGGGAAGTTGTTCTGTCATACCACTCCTCAACGCTTCCCGTATCTCCTGTCGCGCGCCGCATAGGCGGCAAGCGCCTTGTCGAACTCCTCGTCGGAGAAGTCGGGAAATAATTTTTCGGTGAAATACAGTTCGGCGTACGCCGCCTGCCACAGCAGGAAATTGGAGATGCGCAGTTCGTTGCCCGTACGGATGAGAAGATCGGGCTCGGGCATCCCCGCCGTATAGAGCAGGGAGGAAAATTCCTCCTCGCCGAGCTTCTTCCCTCCCTCCACGGCGCGGTTGACGGCTTGCAGGATATCCTGTCTGCCGCCGTAGCCGATGGCGAGCGCCAGCGTGCCGCGCGTGCCGCCCGCCGTCGTCGCCTCGCCCGCGCGGATGATCTCCGCGACGTCGGGCGGGAGAAGGGAGAGGTCTCCCGGGACGCGGAGCGTGATGCCCCTCCGCTTCAACGTCTCCGCATTCTCGGGGAAATAGGTGCGGAAGAGGCGGAACAGCCCCTCGAGCTCCTCCTCGGAGCGGGACAAGTTCTCGGTGGAGAGCGCGAAGAGGGTGCAATACTCCACGCCGCAGTCAAAGACGTGCTCGCTCAGGGCGATCATGCGGTTCATGCCCGCACGGTGCCCCGCCGCGCCCGGCAAGAGACGCCTCTTCGCCCAGCGCCTGTTCCCGTCCATGATGACGGCGACGTGCCGAGGAATGTTCCCCATCAGACGGTGAGGAGCTCCTTTTCCTTGGCGGAGACGATCTTATCCAATTCCTCGATGCACTTGGAGACGCTCTTTTCCACGTCCTGTTCGCAATTCTTGCTCTCGTCCTCGGAGAGCTCCTTCCCCGTCTTCATCTTTTTGAGAGCCTCCATCGCCTCCCTGCGCACGTTGCGCGCCGCCACCTTGGCGTCCTCGCCCATGCGGCGCACCTGCTTGACGAGGTCGCGGCGGCGCTCCTCGGTGAGGTCGGGGAATACGAGGCGGATCACGTTGCCGTCGTTGGTGGGCGTGATGCCGATGGCGGAGGCGAGGATCGCCTTCTCGATCGCTTTCAGAAGCGACTTATCCCACGGGCTGATGACGAGACAGCGCGCGTCGGCGACGGCGATGTTGCCGATCTGCTGGATGGGGCACATGCTGCCGTACGCCTCCACCTGAATCTTGTCGAGGATGTGCGGATTGGCGCGTCCCGCGCGGATGCCCGCAAAGTCCTCGCGGAGCACGCTCGCCGTCTTGTCGAGTTTATCTTCGAGCACGAGGAAGATCTCTTCCACCTTTTCGTTGTCCATCATAGTATACTCCTTTGCCCGCGAAGGGGATTTTTATTCATTGGATATGAGCGTTCCGAGCTTTTCTCCGCACACGGCGCGGAGGACGGAATCGGGCTCGCCGAGCGCGAAAGCGAGCACGGGGATATTGTTCTCCATGCACATGGTCGCCGCGGTGATGTCCATCGCTTTGAGCCCGCCCGAGACGACCTCGCGGAAGGTGAGACGCTCGAACTTTTTGGCGTTGGGGTTGAGCTTGGGGTCGCTGTCGTAGATGCCGTCCACGTTCTTCGCCATGAGAAGGACGTCCGCCCCGATCTCGCAGGCGCGCTGTGCCGCGGCGGTATCGGTGGTGCAGTAGGGATTGCCCGTGCCGCATGCCATGATGACGATGCGCCCCTTCTCGAAGTGGCGGAGCGCCTTGCGCAAAATGTAGGGCTCCGCGACGGAGACCATGTTGAGCGCCGTCTGCACACGGGTGGGAATGCCCCGCTTCTCGATGGCGTCCATCATGGCGAGAGAGTTCATCACGGTGGCGAGCATGCCCATGTGGTCGGCGGTCGAACGCTCCATCATGGTGCCCTGCCGCCCCCGCCAGAAGTTGCCCGCGCCGATGACGAGCGCGATGTCCACACCCATCTCATGCACTTTCACGAGCTGATCGACGACGCGCGCGATCACCTCCTCGTTGAGCCCGAAGTGCTGTTCCCCCGCGAGCGCCTCGCCCGAGATCTTGAGCACGATCCGCTTGTATTTCGCCTCCATCGTCTGCCCTCTCTTCCGATTTTTACCAGTATAGCATATCTTCGGGAAAAAAGCAAGGGCTTCGAGGAGAAAATTCGCATCCCGCCGCCCCGCCCGAGGCTGCTATTATAGACAAAGGGCGAAGCATTCTTTCATGTCATGCCGCCCGACGCTCCCTTATATCATGCCCCTTTTTCTTTCTTATGTCATGCCCCGCCCGCACGTTCTTTATTGCCTAAGGGCGGCACGCCCCGATTGCGGCTTCTGATTGTATTACTAAAATCGGCACGCCCCGCCCGCACGTTCTATTTGCCGAAGGGCGGCACAAGGCGCTTCGCGCCGAAGAAGCGTCTCCTTATTGTCATTTTGAGCGGAGTGAGCGAAGCGAACGAAGTCGAAAAATCTCTGACTTATTATAATGCGGTAGAGATGTTTCGACTCGCGAGCCCACGTCCGCTGGACGTGGGCTCGCGGCTCAACATGACATAAAAGAAGCGGCTTCGCCTCCATTCTAAATTCCTCGCGCGGAGCAAAATCGCATTTTGCGGAGCGCGCCCCAATTTGCGCGGCTCGTCCGCGCTTGTTGTCTGCGCAAGCGATAGAGCGCCAAACCCAAGTTTCCCAGACAAGCTCCTTTCCGTCGCGAAATTCTTTGCCCGCATTATAAGAACACGCGCGGCGCAAGTGCGAAGCATTCTTAATTGTCATGCTGAGCTTGTCGAAGCATCTCTACCTTATTATGAAGTGGAGATGTTTCGACTCGAGAGCCAACGTCCGCTGGACGTGGGCTCTCGGCTCAACATGACAAAAAGGGAATGCGCCGCGCGTGTCTATTCGATGAAGAATTTCGCGAAACTAAAAGAATGTCGCGAAGCTAAAAAAATTTCGCGAAAAAAGAACCGTCCCGACGGGGACGGTTCTTTTTCGAGCAATGCCTTATTTGAGCTCCGCGAAGTACTTGATGGTGCGGACCATCTGGCTCGTATAGGAGTTCTCGTTGTCGTACCACGAAACGACCTGCACCTGATAGGTATCGTCGTCGATCTTGGTGACCATCGTCTGGGTCGCATCGAAGATGGAGCCGTGCGTCTCGCCGACGATATCGGAGGAGACGATGGGATCCTCGTTGTAGCCGAAGGAAGCGGAAGCGGCGGCTTTCATCGCGGCGTTGATGCTCTCCTTCGTCACGTCCTTGCCCTTCACGACCGCCACGAGAATGGTGGTGGAACCGGTGCAGACGGGAACGCGCTGAGCGGAGCCGATGAGCTTGCCGTTGAGTTCGGGGATGACGAGCCCGATCGCCTTCGCGGCGCCCGTCGAGTTGGGAACGATGTTGCAGGCAGCGGCGCGCGCACGGCGGAGGTCGCCCTTGCGGTGAGGTCCGTCGAGCACCATCTGGTCGCCCGTGTAGGCGTGAACGGTCGTCATGATACCGGAGACGACGGGGAACGCCTTATTGAGGGTGTACGCCATGGGCGCGAGGCAGTTCGTCGTGCAGGAAGCGGCGGAGATGATGGTATCCGTCGGTTTGAGCGACTTCTCGTTGACGCCGTACACGATGGTGGGAAGATCGTTCCCCGCGGGAGCGGAGATGATGACCTTCTTCGCGCCTGCGTTGATGTGCGCCTGCGCCTTTTCCTTCTTGGTGTAGAAGCCGGTGCATTCGAGCACGACGTCTACGTCGAGCTCGCCCCAAGGAAGGTTGGCGGCGTCCTTCTCCTCGTAGATCTTGATCGACTTGCCGTCTACGGTCAACGTTCTCTCCTCGTCGTTCGCAGAGACCTTGTCCGCAAGCGCGTATCTGCCCTGCGCGCTGTCGTATTTGAGAAGGTGCGCGAGCATCGAGGGGGTGGTAAGGTCGTTGATCGCGACGATCTCATAGCCCTTCGCGTTGAACATCTGGCGGAAGGCGAGACGCCCGATGCGCCCGAATCCGTTGATCGCAACTCTTACATTTGCCATGGTTGATTCCTCCGAGATTTCTTTTGGCGCTCTTGGCGCCTTTTTCACAACTGATATTATACCACGCTTTTCAGGGCGCGTCAACGATTTTGGCAGATTTTCCGTCCGCAAAACTTTCGCCCCCGTTTTTGGGCAATTTGCCCAAAAGGCGCCCCCTTTCTCTCCAAAAAATCTTTTTCCTTTTTTTCCCAACCCCTTGCATTTTGACGGAAAAAGTTTTATAATTGAAGAAAAATCTTCGGAGGAAAAATTATGCCCTTGGTAACCACTACCGAAATGTTCAAAAAGGCGTATGCGGGCGGCTATGCCGTCGGCGCGTTCAACGTCAACAATATGGAGATGATCCAAGCCATCGTCGAAGCGGCGAACGAATGCCGCTCCCCCGTCATCCTGCAGGTCTCGGCGGGCGCGAGAAAGTACGCCAACCCCGTCTATCTGCGCCACCTCGTCGAAGCCGCCGTCGAGACGACGGATATCCCCGTCGCCATGCACCTCGACCACGGCGCCGACTTCGACATCTGCAAGTCCTCCATCGACGGCGGGTTCACCTCCGTGATGATCGACGCCTCGTCCAAGCCGTGGGAAGAGAACATCGCCGTCACGAGATCGGTCGTGGAATATGCGCACGCGCACGGCGTCGTCGTAGAGGCGGAGCTCGGCAAGCTCGCGGGCATCGAGGACGACGTGAACGTCGCCGCGCACGACGCGATGTTCACCTCTCCCGACGAAGTGGAGGAATTCACCCGCCGCACGGGCATCGATTCCCTCGCCATCGCCATCGGCACCTCGCACGGCGCCTATAAGTTCAAGCCCGGGCAGGATCCCAAGCTCCGCATCGACATCCTCGAAGAGGTCGGGCGCCGCCTTCCCGGCTTCCCCATCGTGCTCCACGGCGCGTCCAGCGTGCCGCAGGATCAGGTGGCGGTCGTCAATTCCTTCGGCGGCTCCATGCCCAACGCCATCGGCATCCCCGAGAGCGAACTGAAAAAGGCGGCGAAGCTCGCCGTCTGTAAGATCAATATCGACAGCGACCTGCGCGTCGCCTTCACGGCGGCGATCCGCAAGCACCTCGCCGAGAACCCCTCGCACTTCGATCCGAGACAGTACCTCGGCGACGCGCGCGCCAACATGAAGGAGATGGTCAAGCACAAGATCGTGGATGTGCTCGGCTCCGCGGGCAAGGCGTAACAATTCGCGCCCGAACCGAATCGCTACAAAAAGACCGCCGAAATGCGTTGCATTTCGGCGGTCTTTTTATTCGGCGGAAAAGTCCTCTTTGCCGACGCCGCAGAGCGGGCAGGTGAAGTCGTCGGGGACGTCCTCCCATGCCGTGCCGGGAGCGATGCCGTTGTCGGGATCGCCCGCCGCCTCGTCGTACTCGTATCCGCAGACGTTGCAGATGTACTTTGCCATATCTATATCCTCCCTTTTTGATTTTTCAAAAGATCGTCCGCGACCCCGTCGGCGAGCGCACGCACGCCGTCCGCCGTTTGCGCGGTCAATGCGGAGAGCACGGTGACCGTCTCCCCCACCTTCTCCATCCCCGCCATCTGCCGCAGTCTCTCCTCCATGAGTTCGCCCGCGCGGGGCGCCCACGAGCCGCATTGGATGAGCGCATACTTCCTGTTGCGGAAGGCATGCGCTTCGAGCTCCGAGAGGAGATGCTCCATGGCCGGGAAGATGCCGTTGTTATAGGTGCACGAGGCGAACACGAGGTGCGAACAGCGGAACGCCTCGGCGAGGAGTTCGGAGGAATGGGTGACCGCGACGTCGTACGTGCAGACGGGCACGCCGCGCCGCGCGAGCTCCGCCGCCGCGATCTCGGCGGCGTTCTGGGTATGCCCGTAGACGGACGCATAGAACACGGCGGCGCGCTCCTCCTCGGGGCGGTAGGCGCTCCACGCGTCATAAAGGGCGAGAAAGCGGCTGAAATCTTTGCGCCAGACGGGTCCGTGCAGGGGGCAGACAAAGCGGAGATCGAGCCCCGCCGCCTTTTTGAGCACGTTCTGCACCTGCACGCCGTATTTGCCGACGATGTTGCAATAGTAGCGGCGCGCGTCGTCCTGCCCGTCGCGGAAGAAGTCGCACTCGTCGGCGAAGAGAGAACCGCCGAGCGCCCCGAACGTCCCGAAGGCGTCCGCCGAAAAGAGTGCGCCGTCCTCGGGGATGTAGGTGAACATCACCTCGGGCCAATGCACCATGGGCGCGAGCAGGAAGCGAAGCGTGCGCTTCCCCACGGAGAGGGTGTCCCCCTCCTTCACGACGAGGAGATTCCCCTCGAACCCATAGAAGTTTTTGAGCATATCCGCCGCCTTGCGGCTCGTGACGACGGTCACCGAAGGGTAAGTCTCCACAAGGCGCGCAAAGCTCGCCGAATGGTCGGGCTCCACATGGTGCACCACGAGATAGTCGAGGGGACGCCCCGCGAGGACGTGCGCCACGTTCTCCAAAAAGAGCTCGGTCACCGCGCGGTCCACGGTGTCGAAGAGGACGGTCCGCTCATCGGTGACGAGGTAGGAATTATACGAGACCCCCCGCGGCACGGGATAGGCGCTCTCGAAGAGCGCGATCCGTCTGTCGTTCCCTCCCACATAATAGCAGTCCCCATAGACGGGCATCACATTTTGCATGAATCTCTCCTTTGCGGCATTTTGCCGCGTCTCCACGCGCCCGCTGGAAGCGGACGCGCCCCTCATGCGGGCTCAAAAGTTGGAACCGTTCCAGCCCCAATCCTTCAAGCCGTGATAGGTGACGTACACGCAGTCGGCGGGGATGGACAGCTCGTCCGAGAGGATGCGGCAGATCTCCCCCGTCATACGGGCATAGTCCGCGGAGGAGGCGCCGCCGAAGAGACTCACTTCCACGTAAGCCCCCCGATCGAGCTCCCTCCCGCCGAGATAGAGCGAATAGTTGTCCTCGAAGCCGACCATGAGGTAGCTCTCGCCCTTGTGAAGGACGGAGACCGCCCTCCCCAGCTTCGCCTTGATCGCCTCCCGCTTCTCCTTGGAGACGGGAACAGTTACTTTATTGTCGATGAAAGGCATCTTCATTCCTCCTTACCGCTGAGCGGTCTCTTGTTCAATTGTACCAATGTTTCAACATTTGAATTGCTTTCACACATAAATTTTCTGACCTCCTCCCCGTTACGATAGATGGGAAAGTTAAATTCTAT
>CANPXX010000019.1 GCA_947587085.1 uncultured Clostridia bacterium
TGTCATGTTGCCCCGCCCGCACGTTCTTTATTGCCTAAGGGCGGCACGAGGTGCTTTGCACCGAAGTAGCCGAGCGCCCGTTCTTTTCTGTCATGTTGCCCCACCCGCACGTTCTTTATTGCCTAAGGGCGGCACGAGGTGCTTTGCACCGAAGTAGCCGAGCGCACGTTCTTTTCTGTCATGTTGCCCCGCCCGCACGTTCTTTATTGTCATGTTGCCCCGCCCGCACGTTCTTTATTGTCTAAGGGCGGCACGAGGTGCTTTGCACCGAAGTAGCCGAGCGCGCGTTCTTTATTGTCATGTTGAGCCGAGCGCCCGCGTCCAACGGACGCGGGCGCTCGAGTCGAAACATCTCTACCGCATTATAAATAAGGTAGAGATTTTTCGACTTCGGCTTCGCCTCCGCTCAAAATGACAATGGGGGAATGCTTCGCCTCCGCTACTTCGCCTACGGCTCGTGCGCCGCTACGCGTCGGGCAACATGACAAAAAGGGGGGCAAGCGCGTCGGCATGGCAGAAGGGGGCGCTCCACTGCGGGGGCGGTCGCCGCTTTTTGTGCAAATTATACAAACTTCGCGGACAACTTCGTGCGAATTTTCTATTGATATTTGTATCGAAATCGTGTAAAATAGTATCAAAATAAATCTATCGTCTCAGGAGGAAAGTATGTCCGGTCTTTTGCTGAAAGGCATCAACAAGATCTATCCCGGCGGCAACCAGGCGGTGTTCAATTTCTGCCTCGAAATCCGGGATAAAGAGTTCATGGTATTCGTCGGTCCTTCGGGTTGCGGCAAGTCCACCACCCTTCGTATGATCGCAGGTCTCGAGGAGATCTCCTCGGGCGAACTCTATATCGACGGCAAGCTCGTCAACGACGTCGTGCCCAAGGACAGAGACATCGCGATGGTGTTCCAGAACTACGCGCTCTATCCCCACATGTCGGTGTACGACAACATGGCGTTCGGTCTCAAACTGCGCAAGGTCCCCAAGGAAGTCATCGACCAGCGCGTGAAGGAAGCCGCCACCATCCTCGGCATCACCGAATATCTCAGCCGTAAGCCCAAGGCTCTTTCGGGTGGTCAGCGCCAGCGTGTCGCCCTCGGCCGTACCATCGTCCGCGAGCCCAAGGTATTCCTCCTCGACGAGCCTCTGTCCAACCTCGACGCGAAGCTGCGCGCCCAGATGAGAACGGAGATCTCCAAACTGCACGTCCGCCTCGGGACGACGTTCATCTACGTCACGCACGACCAGATCGAGGCAATGACGATGGGCACCCGTATCGTCGTCATGAAGGACGGCTTCATGCAGCAGGTGGATACGCCTCAGAACCTGTACGACTATCCCATCAACCTCTTCGTCGCGGGCTTCATCGGCACGCCTCAGATGAATTTCTTCAAGGAGTCCACCATCACCGAAGAGAAGGGCAAGATCTACGTCAACATCCTCGGCGGCAACAAAATTCTGCTTCCCGAGACGATGGTCAAGAAGATCAAGAACCTCGACGAGTATGTCAACACGGGCAGATTGGTGACGCTCGGCGTCCGTCCCGAGGACATCCACGAGGACGAGCGCTTCCTTGCCACCTCGCCCGACACCATCGTGACCGCCCGTATCGACGTCATCGAAAAGCTCGGCGCCGAAATGCAGATCTACTGCGATCTCGACTATCAGAATGAGAAGGCTTCCCTCGTGGACAGCGTTTCGCAGATGGTCGCGAAGATCTCCTCCCGTGCGAGCGTGAAGCTCGGCGAGGTCGTGAAGCTGGCGTTCGATGCCCGTCACGTCCACCTGTTCGACGGCACCACCGAGGCTACCATGCTCGAACGCGACGAGCACTACGATGTCATCCCCGAGAACGCGGAGGGCGCTGCGTTCGTGCCTCCTACACCGCAGGAGATGCAGGCGCAGATCGACGCGGCGCGCGTCGTCACCAAGGAGATGAAGAAACAGGCGCGTCACGACGCGAAGATGGAAGCGCGTCGCAAGGCGCAGGAAGGCGGCACCGAGGAGAGCGCGGAAGCGCCCGCCGAAGAGCCCAAGGACGAAGAATAACCGAACGTTCGGAGCGCCTGCCAAACGGCAGGCGCTCGTTTTGTCTTGGGACCCTCCCCGCCCGCATGCGCATATGCGCATGCGGGCGGGGAGAACGCGTCCGTCCCCTCCGAAAAGAAGCATAGCTTTCGTCGCGGCTTCGGAAGGGGAGCTTGCGGCGGCATAGCTTGCGGCGGCTTCGGAAGGGGAGCGCGGTTTGGTCGGAAAAATTCTTGACAAACCCCGCAAAAGCGGGTATGATAGTGAGCCGAAAGGGGGGAATCGCCATGTGGTACGACGTCTTGACGGACGCGCTGTTGGATACGCTGAAACTGTTCCCCTTCCTCTTTGTCCTCTACCTTCTCATCGAGGCGCTCGAACACAGGACGGACGTCGGACGTCCGCACAGGGCGCTCACGGGCAAAGTGGGACCCGTCCTCGGCGCCGCGACGGGGCTTCTCCCCATGTGCGGGTTTTCGGTGATGGCGGCGAAGCTCTACCGCCACCGCCACATCACGGCGGGTACGCTCATCGCCGTCTTTGTCGCCACCAGCGACGAGGGGCTCATCGTTTTGCTCTTCTCGGGGCTCGCGTGGGACGCAAAGCTGTATTCCGCGCTCGCCCTTCTCGGCTGCAAATTGGTCCTCGGCATCCTCGCGGGGTATGCGGTCGATCTCGTTTGCAGACGTCCGCTCGCCCCGCTCCCCCCTCCGCACAGCCACGATCACAGCCACGATCACAGCCGCCCGCAGGACGGCGGGGAGGAGGCGCATGAGCACGGCGACTGCGGGTGCGACGAGCTCAGCCCGTGCGAGCACAAACACGGGAGCGCGGTGCAACTCTATCTGCTCTCGCCGCTCGCGCATGCGTCCGAGGTGGCGCTCTGCGTGTTTGCGGTCAATCTTGCGTTCGGTTGTTTCTTCTTCCTGCTGGAAGAGGCGCGCGTCGTCGCCTTTTTGCAGGGGGCGGGGTATTGGTATCAGCCCCTCGTCTGCGCCCTCATCGGCGCCATCCCGAATTGCGCCTCCTCCGTCGTGCTCGCCGAAGTCTACGCCCTCGGCGGCATCGGATTCGGCGGGCTCCTCGGCGGGCTCGTCACCAACGCGGGGCTCGGCTATCTCGTCCTCTTCCGTCGGAATGCGGCGCGCGGGGCGGCTGTCCTCGCGGGGATGCTCCTCTTCGGGATCGCGGTGGGGTATCTCGCGGGGGCGGTGCAGTTCGCGGCGTTCGGCTGACCCGTCGCACACCAAAGATGAGCGGGGCGGAGTTGCCCGAATCTTCTTTCGAGGTGTGCAATGGAAGCTGTGGAGCGCCTACCAAAGACCACTCCCCTGCGCTTTTGTTCGGTGCGCGACGGCGTGCGCGAGGCGGCGTCGGGCACGGCGGGAAAGATTCTTCTCGTCTCGGACGGCGGCTGTTTTCGGCTCGCGGAGGCGGCGCAGGCGCCCAAGACGCTGTGCGTCGTGCTCGAAGGGGACGCGTTGCCCCTCTTCGCCATGGCGGACGAGGTGGGCTGCGTGATCGCCGCAGGCGGCAAACAGACGCTCTGGGCGGCGCGCTATTTTGCACAGGCGGTGCGCGCGCGGTGCGTGCTCTTCCCCGACTCCGCGGCGTTAGACGGCGCCTATGAGCGCTTCGGATGCGTCTTGGTGGGCGGGGAGCGGTGCACCGTCCCCCTCGGGCGGGGGGAGGTCTTGTGCGACATGTCGCTCGTGCGCCCCACGCTCGCCCGCGGCTATTGCCGCTTGCTTCTCGCTTGGCTCGCCGCCTTCGAGGCGCGCGCCGCGCATCGGCTCGATCTCGCCGCGGATACTTCGCTGTGCGAGCGTGCCGTCGGGGCGCTCGGCGACCTTTCGGACGGCGGCGGCTCCTCGGTCATTCTGCGCAACGCGGCGCTCCGCGGGCTGGAAGGGGAGGGCTTCCCGACGGGCGAGGGGAGCGTCCTCGCGGAGGCGTTGGGGGGCGAATTCCCCGAATGGGGTGCGGTCGTCGCCCTCACCGCGCTGTACGGTGCCTTCTTCTCGCGCGGGAGACCGAGCGGTCGGATCCCCGATTACCGTGCCCGCGCACGGGCGTCGGGCGTGCCCTACCGCGCGCTCGCCATCCCCACCCCCGAGCAGTACGCCCGCCGCGCCCTTCTGTTGGAGCGTGCGCGCGCGCAGTGCCTTGCGGAGCTCGCGACGTTCAAGGCGGCGAAGAGCAAGTATTTCGACCGCGTGTGCGGTCTTGCGGGAGCGGCTCCGCCCGCATTTTGCGGGATGGAGACCTTGAAATATCTTCCCGAACGCGGCGGCGGGCTCAGCGCGCTCATCCGCGACTTCGGGCTCATGGAGTTTTAGATGACCCAAAGAGAACTTCTCGACGGAACGCAGGTGTTTCTGCTCGATCTCGACGGCACGGTGTATCTCGGCGACGCGCCCATCGGCGGCATGCGGGAGACGCTCTCCGCCCTCCGCGCCATGGGAAAGAAGCTGGTGTTCCTCACCAACAATTCCTCCAAGACGGCGGCGCAGTACCGCGCGAAGCTGGAGGGGATGGGGCTGTCGGAGGCGGACGACCTCGTGTACACCTCGGCGATGGCGACGGTGGAGGAGTTGAAGGCGCACTATCCCGGCGGGCGGGTCTACCTCGTGGCGACGGCGGCGCTCTGCGCGGAGTTCGAGGCGGCGGGCATTGTGCTCGACGAGGAGGACCCCGACGTCTGCGTTCTCGCCTACGACGTGGAACTCACCTTCGGGAAGTTGCGCCGTCTCGACCGCTTTCTGCGCCGCGGGAAGCCCTTCCTCGCCACCCATCCCGACGACGTCTGCCCGACGGCGGACGGCTCCATGCCCGACGTGGGCTCCTTTCTCGCCCTCCTCGAACGCTCTTCGGGGCGGAGACCCGACCGCATCGTGGGCAAGCCCTTTACGCCGATGGGCAGGGCGCTCTCCGCGCGGCTGGGCGTGCCCTGTTCGGCGATGTGCATGGCGGGGGACAGGATGTATACCGACATCCGTTTTGCGAACAACAACGGCATGAAGAGCATTCTGGTGCTCTCGGGCGAGACGACGAAGGAATCGCTCGCCTCCTTCCCCGACCGCCCCGATCTCATCCTTCCCGATCTCAACGCGCTCCTTTGACCTTTCCCCGCAAAGGGAGGCGTTTTCTGGCAAAATTTTTCAACGGTGTTTGAAGGCGCGCGTGCGCGCGGTATATATGATACAGGAAAGTCCGCGCAATGCGCGGCGGAGGTGTTGCATGCAGGAAATCACACTCATCTCACGGCTCCCCGAGCTCACCATCGGGCTCTCGGGCGAGATCCATGCGCAGAATGCGGATGAATTTTACGAGGAGGTCCTCGCCGCCTACACGCAGGAGAAAGCCGATCTCGTGTTCGAGTGCAGAAAGCTCGAATTCATCGATTCGACGACGCTCGGCACATTCGTCAAGCTGTGCAAGACGGTCAAGGCGGACGGGCACCGCATGGTGCTCCGCGGTCTGCAACCGCGGCTCAAAAAGCTGTTCGTCATCTGTGCGCTCGACGCGCTCATGGAGATAGAGGAATGAAGGAGTACATGACGATCGCGCTCCCGCTCTCGCGGGAGCTCATGACGGCGCTCCGCCTCGCGACGGGCGGCGTGTGCTCGCTCGCGGGGGTGGACCTCGAACGGAGCGAGGATTGCAAGGTATGCGTCACGGAGAGTCTGCTTCTGCTCATGCACGCGGGGTATCCCTCCGCGCGGGTCGGATTTTGGGAGGAGGACGGGCTCTTGGTCCGCGTCTCGGGAGAGGGCGAACGGGGCGCCGCGGCGCCCACCGAGGAGGACGAGATCTCCTTTGCGCTCCTCGGCGCGCTCGCGGAGCAGACCGAGACGGAAAAGGAGGGAGGGGCGCTCGCCCGCCTCTCCTTCCGCTTCGGGAAATGAGGTATGGACGAACGGGAGCTCTTCGCAAAATACCGTGAGACGGGCGACGTCGCCCTCCGCAACCTCCTCGTCGAACGGTATCTCTATATCGCCTCCCTCCTCGCGAAGAAGTTCGCGGGGCGCGGCGTGGAGTACGACGATCTGTATCAGGTCGCCTCGCTTGCGCTCGTCAAGGGCGTGGAGCGCTTCGACGAGACAAAGGGGCTGAAATTCTCCACCTTCATCACGCCCACCATCACGGGCGAGATCAAGAACTATTTCCGCGACCGCTCCCGCCTCGTGCACCTTCCGCGCAAGGTGGCGGAACTGCGCGCGGGGGTGAGGCGGGAATCCGAAGCCTTCGCGGCGGAGACGGGCAGGTCGCCCACCGCCAAGGAGCTCGCCGCGCGGCTGGGCGCCTCGGAGGAAGAGATCGTGCACGCCGCCGAGGCGGGCGGCGTGGTCTCGCTCGACCGCCCCGCCGATGAGGACGGCATGAGCCTGTATGACGTCCTCTCCTCGGAGGACGAATCCTTCGAGCACTTCGAGAACCGCGAGGCGGTGCATAGCGCGATGAAGGCGCTCTCGCCCACGGAGCGGGCGCTCATCTCCTTCCGCTTCGGACAGGAACTCTCCCAGACGGAGACGGCGAAGCGCATGGGCGTCTCGCAGATGTACATCTCCCGCCTCGAGCGCAAGGTGCTCGAAAAGCTGAGGGAGAGCCTGAAAGGGGACATGGCATGATGGAGTTCGAGATCGACGACTTCAATGCGTTGAAGCGTGCGCTCGGCAGCATGGCGGCGGAACTCTTCGCCGAAGAGGTGGACCGCGACGCCGTCTTTGACAGCAAGCTCGCCGCCTCCGAGCTCGTCTCCAACGCCCTCCGCCACGGCGGCGGGAGGGCAAAGCTCACCGTGCAGCGTCGGGGCTCGGAGATCGAGATCCGCGTGCGCGACGCCCGCAATTCGCCCCTTCCTCCCACGAGCGCCTGTCCCGACCCCGCCTCGGAGGGGGGGAGGGGACTGTTCCTCGTGGATTCGGTGGCGGTGCGCCGCTCGTACAGCGAGGAGGAGGGCGTGATCGTCGTCGTGCAGATCCGCTCTTGAAGGGAGCCGCGGCGTCCGCCGCGGACAGTTTGTTTTCCGCACAACCAAAAGGCGCCCCGCGTTTTTACGCGGGGCGCCGTGTTCGTTTCTATCAGGTGCGGTTGACGTATGCGTACAGCTTGCCGAGGAGCTCGGGCGAGATGTGCGAGCGGAATCTGCCGAGATAGATGAATACCTTGCGGAAGAACTCCTCGTTGTTGCCGCCGATGACGTAGACGGGCAGCCCGAACGAGCCGTAGCGCATCCCGATGAACAGGTCGCCGAATTCGTTCTTCTCCTGCGGCGTGAGACCGTTGAGGAAGGAATCGTAGGTGTATTGCGATTCGTACACCGAGATGCTCGTCTGGACGGGCGCGGCGACGGGACGTGCGGCGGCGGGGGGCGTCGGGAACACGGGCGCGGGCTTGGGGATGGGACGGTACTCGGGCTCCTGCGGCTCTATGCCGCGCGCGAGCGCCTCCATCCTGCGTTCGAATTCGCTCATCTGGCTGCCCGCGGGCTGTGCGGCGGACGGCTGGACGGGCGGATAGGGCGCCATGGGCATGGGCGTGTACACATAGACGGGCTGTCCCATCGGCACCTGCTGGGCGGGCTGTTGGACAGGCTGTGCGGGCTGTGCGGGCGCCGCAGGCTCGGGCGCGCGCTCCTCCGCGGTCTCCGCGACGGCGGGCTCTGCGGAGGTCTCGGGGACTTCCGCCGCAGGCTCCTCAACGACCTCGGGAACAGGTTCCTCGGCAACTGCGGGAACGGGCTCCACCGCTTCGGGAATCTCTTCGACGACTTCTGGAACGGGCTCCTCGTCCTCCTCGTCCTCCTCGTATTCCTCGTATTCCTCCGCGAGGCGGTTCTTGCGCCGCGTGACGATCATCGCGATCGCGCTGAGGAGCTGACCCGCGAACGCGCCGCACACGAGCGAGCAGAGGATGAGCAGGTCGGTTTGATTCTTGAAGATCTGCCAACGGTCCTCGGCGATGGGGAGGGCGATTCCCGCGATGATGAGGAATACCGCCGCCACAAAGAGCAGGGTGTAGAGGCAGAGCATGACGCCGTACCGCTTCTTGGAGGAGAGCCGCACCAGCGAGACCACAAAGACCAAGGCGAGGACGGCGACGAAGAGGACGGAGGCGACGGGGAAGAGCTCATGCGTCCCGCTGGGCGTGACCATGATCGCGAGGAGCCCCACGGTCGAGGAATAGGCGAAGAATGCGAATGCCAGACAGACCGTCAGCGCAAAGAGGAGCGCGTTGAGAAGGGCTGCCTTCCCGGCCCTTCGAATGGAGTGCACGAGGAGCAAAAGGAAGGAGAGGCAGGCAATGGCGCCGAGCGGAGCGTCGTAGCGATAGAAATCGACGACGAAGACGACCGAGAGAGACGAGGCATAGGGATACAGATAGCACGTCACGCAGTACACATACAGGAAGAGCGCGGCGTACGCGAGCGTGACGAGGACGCCCGAAGCGAAGGCGAACTTCTCCGCGCGGTCCTTCATCGCAAACGAGAGGACGGCAAAGACGAGCGAGAGGACGATCGCTAGCGCAAGGAGGGCAAAGAGGGCGAGGGGAACGAGCTCTATCGTGCGTTCCCAGCTGAACATCGCCGCCCCGCCCGCTTGGAGCGCCTTGCAATAGGAGATGATGATGCCGAGCAGGCTTGAATCAAATGCCGAAAACTCCGATTGCGAACCGAATACCAAAAGCTTCAAAAAATCATGGCTGAAAAGGGAGAGCCCGTTCAACGTGCCGAGACAGCCGAGGAACAGCCCGCCTGCGCCGAGGAGCAAGAAGAGAAGCGCCGCGATGCGGGGGAAAACGGAGGCTCCATGTCCGTCCGTGGCACCCATGTCCGCGTCGTTTATCAGTTCGTCATCTATCCGTTTGGTGTTTTCCATACCATCCTCCGGGACGGGCGGCAAACGGTCGCACACCCGCACCATGTCCATTATATCATCGATTTGTTTGCATGTCAACCGCACACGCAAAAAAATATGCCATTCGCAAAAAAATCGTGTACGGATTTTCGAAGAGTATGTCCAACGGGAGGGAAATTATTCGGCGGGGAAAAATTTTCACAAAATCTTTGCGTTTGCGCGGCGCCCGCTTGCTATTTTTCCGCGGGCATGGTATAATCCTTGCGTGCGGGGCGGGTGAGCCGCCCCGCGGAGGGGAAGCATGGCGGACGACAATTTGAGATCGATCCTGCGCGTCGTCGCGGAAAAGACGGGAACGGAGGTGCGCCTCCGTTCGCTCGGCGGGGAGGAGACGCACTTCGTCATCGGGTATCTCGGCAAGCAGACAGACGCGTGGATAGACGGCGTCGGCGAGGAAGCGGAGAAGCGCGCCCGCCTTGTTGCTTACTTTTTGGAGAACGCCGACTTCGGCGCCTTTCCCGACCGAAGGGAATATCTGCGGAGCGTCCTGCTCGGCGACGGCGGTCCCTCGCACGCCTATCGGTACATGACCAAATATAATTTGGCGGACGGCACATGCTACTGTGTGGAGATCGTCCCCGACAGGCGGCGGGAGGAGGCGTTTGCCCATGTGGAGCGGTGCCTCGCCGAGACGCAGGACGCGGCGGTGCGGATGGACGACAGCCGTATCGCCGTCGTGAAGTTCTCGGACGAGGAGCAGACTCCCTACGAATTCGCGCAGTTCCTCTCGCAGTCTCTGTACGAGGAGCTCGGCGTGCGGACGAGCGTGGGCGTGGGGTGCGAGATGCGCTCCTTCACGGAGATCGCCGTCTCCTATGCGCAGGCGGCGACGGCGGTCCGCATGAGCGGCATCTTCCACGCCGAAGGGGAGGTGCATTCCTACCGCGAATACCTGCTCGTGCGCATGCTCGAGGACGTGCCCAAGAGCAGACTCAAAGAGTACATGGAACAGTTCCGCATGGAGGGCGCCGCCGAGGTGTTCGACGACGAGGACATGACGGCGACGGCGGAGGAGTTCTTGGAGAGCAGTCTCAACATCTCCGAGACGAGCCGCAACCTCTTCATGCACCGCAACACGCTCACCTATCGGCTGGACAAGATCGAGCGCGCCACGGGGCTCAACATCAGGAAGTTCTCGGACGCGGTCACCTTCCGCGTCATCACCATTCTCTATAAATTGCTCAACCGATAGACTGAAACAAGGAGGCAAGGATGGATTCCGAACAAAACGGATCCGCGGCACCGAAGAGGAAGGGGAAGCGCGTCAAAACGGCGATCTGCGCCGTCGCGCTCGCCCTTCTCTTTTTTGCGGCGGGCTGGCTGGGGGCATGGCTCTCCATCGACCCGCGTGCGCGCGATCTTCTCTGGGCGGTGGACACCGCCAAGCGCAACTACTATCGGGAGGTGGACGAGGACGCCCTCTATGAGGAGTTCTACGCCGCGCTCGCCCTCGACCCCTATTCGGCGTATTATACGGCGGAGGAGAACGCCGCCGTCATGGACAGGAACGCGGGGCTCGGCGCCGACTGCGGCATCACGGTGAGCCCGTACGACAGCGCGCCCCGCGTCTATCGCGTGGCGGGCTGTTCGCCCGCCGACCTCGCGGGGGTGCGCGCGGGCATGTACGTTCTGCGGTTCGGCGCCTCCGAAGCGGAGCTGAGGGCGGGGACTCGCGCCGAGCTCGCCGCCTTCCTCTCCGAGGCGAAGGATATCGTGCTCGAATGCGGGGAAGAGGACGGCTCGGGCGCCGCGCTCTACGCCTTCTCCGCCGCGCCTTACCGCGTCTCCTATTGCGAATACCGCGACAGCGGGGGCTCCTTCCGCTTCACGGGGGAGAAGCTCGTCCGAACGGAGGGCGGGCACGCGCTCGCGGGAGCGGACGGCGATACGGCGTACATCGCCCTCGACCGCTTCTACGGCACGGCGGCGGAGGAGTTCGAACTGTGCCTGCGCCTCATGAAGGAGCGCGGGCGGAGCGACCTCATCCTCGATCTGCGCGCCAACGGCGGGGGATATTTAGACGTGTTCCGCGAGATCGCCGTCTTTCTGATGCGCGACGCCGAGGGCTCCCGTCCCGTCGTCGCGACCGCGCGGCGGCGGAGCGGCAAGGAGATCGTCTACCGCGCCGAGGGCAACGCCTTCCATGACTATTTCGGGGAAGATTCCCGCATAACGGTGCTCGCCGACGAGGGCACGGCTTCCGCTTCGGAGTGCCTTCTCGGGGCGCTCGTCTCGTACGGGACGATAGGGTACGGCGACATCTTCCTGCGCGAGGAGGGCGGCGAGGCGCACACCTACGGGAAGGGCATCATGCAGAGCACGTACGGCGGCTCGCACGGACAGGCGTATAAGATCACCGTGGCGGAGATGTTCTGGCCGGACGGGACGTCCATCCACGGGCGGGGGGTGACCCTCGCCGACGGCGCGGTGGGCGTTCCCGCGCCGCGCGTGCACGGCGAGGAGGACGCGATGCTCCGCGCCGCCCTTGCGCGGTGATCAGAGTGCGCCGAGCGCGCGCTCGAACAGACCGGAGTCCGCCCCGACGGGCGGGCTCTTTTTTTGTCCCTCCGCCTGTGCGGCGGGAGCGGGGCGCGGGGTCTCGGCGAGGGCGGCGAAGAGCTCGCGGTTCTCGCGGTAGAAGCCGAGGAAGGAGCGGAGTTTTTCGCGTGCGGCGTCGTCGTCGAAGAGGGTGAGAAACACAAGAAGAAGTGCGATCTCCATGCCCCATCGTATGCAAGGCACGAAAGCAAAGTTTCCCTCATAGGATGGTGGGGGAGGAACAGAGATGGATTTTGCAAGCTATACGCCCAAGGAAGGGCTCACCGAGGAGGAGAGCGAGGTCCTCGCCGCATACGGCGGGAAGAGCGAAGGGGAGATCCTGCGCGCCGTGTACGAGCGCGCCGCGGAGGGCAAGCGCAACGGCACCCTCTCCAACGAACAGATCGACGCCTTCTGCGCGCAGATCGCGCCCATGCTCGACGCCGCCAAGCGCAAGAAGCTCAAAAAGATCGCGGAGAAGCTCAAATCGATGTGATCAGAGCCGTTTGAGCGCCGAGACGAGCGCGTTCACTTCCCGCATCGTCTGATAGGGGGAGAAGGAGGCGCGCACCAGCCCGTCGGGGAAGGTGCCGAGCGCGCGGTGCGCGAGGGGCGCGCAATGCAGTCCGCCGCGTACGGCGATGTCGAAGCGCTCGGAGAGCTCGCCCGCCACCTCCTCTGAGGGTGTTCCCTCCCGTCTGAATGCGGCGATGCCGCAGGGATTGGGACGGAAGAAGGGGGTGTAGCCCGGGAGGGCGGAGAGCGCCGCGTGGAACGCCGTCGTGAGACGGAGCAGGTTTTGCGCGTCCATGCTCCGCCGCGCCTTCACCGTCAGCGCCCCCTCATAGAGGGAGCAGATCGCGGGATAGGAGAGCGTCCCGCTCTCCAAGCGGTCGGGATAGAAGGCGGGCATGCCGAGGTCGAAGCTCTCGCTCCCCGTCCCCCCGAAGAGGATGGGATCGGGGTCTGCCCGATCGGAGAAGAGGAGCGCCGCGGCGCCTTGGATGGCGTGCAGCCCCTTGTGCCCCGCGAGCGCTAAAAAGTCGATTCCCGTCTCGCGCATGCGCAGGGGGAGGTGTCCCGCTCCCTGCGCCCCGTCCACGGTGATGAGGACGCGCTCGGGCAGGAGGGCGCGCACGGCGTGCAGATCGGGCGTCTCCCCCGTCACGTTGGAGGCGGAAGTAATACAGCACATCCGCGTCTCGGGACGGACGAGCGCCGCCACCGCCTCGGCGCACAGCCTGCCCCCCTCGAGGGGGACGATGTCGTACCGCACCCCCCGCGTGCGCCGAAGATATTCGAGCGGACGGAGCACGGAGTTGTGTTCGAGGCAGGTCGCCACCACATGGTCCCCCTCTTTGAGGACGCCGAGAAGGGCGAGATCGAGCGCCTCGGTGCAATTCTTCGTGAACACGACGCGCTCGAAGCCGTACCCGTCGAAGAGCTCGGAGAGGAGGGAACGGCAGGCGAGCACCCGCTCGGCACAGGCGACGGAGAGGCGGTGTCCGCTCCTCCCGGGGTTGGCGCACAGCTTCATGGCGGCGAGCACGGCGCTCTGGACCGCGGGCGGCTTAAAACCGCCCGTGGCGGCATTATCGAGATAGATCATAGCATTCTCCCCAAAAGACGGGTTTTCACCGTATTATACGAAGGCAGGGAAGGTAACATGACGGTTTTGGCAGTTTTCCGCTCGCGCGCGCAGACGCTCGATTTTCTCGCGGCGGTCAAGGCGGCGGGCGTTCCCGCACAGGCGGTCTCCACCCCCCGCGAGGCGGGCGTGGGATGCGGGATCTCCGCAAAGTTCGACAGCCGCTTCTCGGAGCGGGCGAAGGCGGTGCTCGCGCGGAGGCACTATTCGGCATTCGACGGATTTTTGAGAGAGGACGGCGGAAGGTTCTTTCGGGCGTGAAAGCCTTGCATTTTTTCCGCCGTTGTGATACAATGGAGGCATGGACGACATTCTTGCGGAGCTGGCGCGGCTGTATCCGGACGCCCGCCCCGCCCTTCATTTCGATACCCCTTACGAGCTCCTCGTCGCCGTCATCCTCTCCGCGCAGTGCACGGACGAGCGGGTGAACAAGGTGACGGAGGAACTCTTCCGCGCGCACAACACGCCCGCCGCGATGGTCTCCCTCACGCAGGAGGAGCTCGAGGGCTTCATCTACTCCTGCGGGTTCTATCACAACAAGGCGAAGCACATCCTCTCCGCCTCGCGCGAGATTCTCGAACGGTACGGCGGCGAGGTGCCCTCCTCGCTCGAAGAGCTCCGCACGCTCGCGGGGGTGGGGAGAAAGACGGCGAACGTGGTGTATGCGGTCGCCTTCGGCGGCGACGCCATCGCGGTGGACACCCATGTGTTCCGCGTGAGCAACCGCCTCGGGCTCGCGCAGGGGGATACCCCCGAGCGCGTGGAGGAGGGGCTGATGCGCGCCATCCCGAAGGAGCTGTGGTCCAAAGCGCACCATTGGCTCATCTACCACGGGCGGCGGGTGTGCCATTCGCAGCGCCCCGACTGCGCGGCATGCACCCTCGCGCCGCGGTGCCGCTTCTTCAGGGAGCGGGAGCAAGTATAAACAGGACCTCCTTCGTCAACACTATGGGCGAAGGAGGTTTTTTATGACCAATCTGACCGCAAAAGATCTCGACGTGCTCACGCACGTCCTCACGGGAGAGGAGATGGCGTGCAAAAAGGCGAAGATCTACGCCAACACGCTCACGGACGCCGCGCTCGCACAGGAGATGGAGCGCATCGCCTCGGCGCATGCCGAGCGCTTCAACGCGCTGTACGCGCTCTTGGGAGGGAAGAAATGAAACCATCGAAAAAGGACGTCATGCTGTCGGAGAAGGACGCGTTGCAAGATCTGCTCAACGCGGAGAAATTGCTCATGAATTACTATGCCGCCGCGCTCACCGAGGGGAGCTGTAAGCCCTTCCGCAAGGAGATCCTGAAACAGTACACGGCGCACGCCGAGACGCAGTTCGAGGTGTTCGAACAGATGCTCTCGCGCGGGTACTATGCGGTACAGCCCGCCGCCAAGATGATGATCGACGAGCAGGCGGAGAACTTCTCCAAGGTAAAGAAACAGATCGCGGCGGGCTGAATCGCCGTATACCCCTTGACAAATCCCCGCCGCGGTGATATACTCGGCGAGAGGAGGAGAGACATGAAGAAGGAACATGCCAACGCGGAGCGCATCGACGCGGACGCGCAGGAGAAGGAAAAGGAGCGTGCGGCGCGCGAGCGCGAGGCGATCGCCGAGATGGCGGGCGAACGGCACGAGGAGGACGAGCGGGACGAATGATTCCGCCGCGTGCGGCGCATACTGCATGCGGAGGAAGAATATGTCCCGAAAGAAGAAGGGCAAGAAGCAGAGCTATGCGCACAACGCGCGCTACTGCATGATCTTGCCGGACGCGGCGAAGCCCGACGAGGAGGACGTCGCGTCCACCGGTCAATCGTAAATAATTATCCCCGCGATGTACGCGGGGATAATTATTTGTTTATGGGTTTATGGGTCCGCCGACGGGCGGAAGCGCTCATACGTTGAAGCGGAAGAGGACGACGTCGCCGTCCTTCATCACATAGTCCTTCCCCTCCGAGCGCACCTTGCCCTTCTCGCGCGCGCCCGTGAGCCCGCCGCATTCGAGCAAGGTCTCGTAGTCCACGACTTCGGCGCGGATGAAGCCCTTCTCGAAGTCGCTGTGGATCTTGCCCGCCGCCTGCGGCGCGCGCGTCCCCTTGACGATGGTCCATGCGCGCGTCTCCTTCTCTCCCGCCGTGAGGTAGGAGATGAGCCCGAGGAGGGAATAGGAGGCGCGGATGAGCTTGTCCAGCCCGCTCTCTTTCAGCCCGAATTCTTCCAAGAAGAGCGCGCGGTCCGCCTCGTCCATCTGCGAAAGCTCCTCCTCCGTCTTGGCGCACACCACGATGGTCTCCGCGCCGTGCTCCGACGCGTAGCGCTTCACCTGCTGTACGAAGGGGACGTTCTCCTCGCCCTCGCCCATATCCCGCTCGGAGATGTTGGCGCAGTAGACGACGGGCTTTGCGGAGAGCAGGAACAGATCGTCGAGGAGGGCCCTCTCGTCCTCGTCCATGGGCAGGGTGCCCGCGGGCTCTCCCGCGCCGAGGTGGGCGGCGAGCCGCTCCAAAAAGGCGTACTCCCGCGCCGCGCCCTTGTCCGCGCCGCCGCGGGCGGCGCCCCCGATGCGGTCCTGCCGCTTCGCCACCGCCTCCGCGTCGGCGAGGATGAGTTCCAAATTGATGGTCTCGATGTCGCGGACGGGATCGACGGAGCTCTCCACGTGTGTCACGTTCTCGTCCTCGAAGCACCTGACGACGTGGACGATGGCGTCCACCTCGCGGATGTGCGAGAGGAACTTGTTGCCGAGCCCCTCGCCGCGGCTGGCGCCCTTCACGAGCCCCGCGATGTCCACGAACTCCACCACGGCGGGGGTGACCTTCTTGCTGTTATACAGCCGTGCGAGGCGGTCCAGCCGCTCGTCGGGCACGGCGACGACGCCGACGTTTGGCTCGATGGTGCAGAAGGGATAGTTCGCCGCCTCCGCGCCCGCATGGGTGATGGCGTTGAACAGGGTGGATTTTCCTACGTTGGGCAGTCCGACGACTCCGAGTTTCATGATGGGCTCCTTCGATCGTATCTCTGCCATTTTACCATAAATTTCGCATTTTGACAATCGAAAGACTTGCCGTTTGCGGGAAAAAGTTATATAATCGTTCAAGATCGGAGAAAACGTATGGATTACAGAATGTATATTGCGGAGCGGTTGCCCGTCGAGGGCGTGGGGAAGGAGGAGATCGCCGAGAGCATCTCCGTCCCGCCCGACCTCTCGCTGGGGGACTATGCGCTCCCCTGCTTTAAGTTTGCGAAACTTCTGCACAGATCTCCCGCGGCGATCGCCGAGGAGCTCGCCGCCTCCTTCCCCGCGGACGGCGTCATCGCGGGCGCGACCGCGGTAAACGGCTATCTCAACTTCCGCATCGACCGCGGCGGGCTCGTCCGCGAGACGGTGGGGAGGATCCTGAGAGAGCGGGAGGGGTACGGCTCCTCCGAGGTAGGCGCGGGGAAAACGGTGTGCATCGACTATTCCTCGGTGAACATCGCCAAGCCCTTCCACATCGGGCACCTCTCCACCACCGTCCTCGGCGGTGCCCTGTACCGCATCTATAAATTTCTCGGCTACACCGCCGTCGGCATCAACCATCTCGGCGACTACGGCACGCAGTTCGGCAAGCTCATCGCGGCGTACAAGCGCTGGGGCGACCGCGAGACGGTGCAAAGGGGGGGCATCCACGCGATCAACGACCTCTATGTCCGCTTCAACGAGGAGGCGGACGAGGAGATGGAGAAGGAGGCGCGGGAATATTTCCGCCTCATCGAGAGCGGGGATAAAGAGGCGAACGCCATCTTTAATTGGTTCAAGGAGCTCACCCTCGAATACGTGAAGGGCATTTACGACGTGCTCGGCGTCACCTTCGACAGCTATGCGAGCGAGAGCTTTTACATCGACAAGATGGGACCCGTCATCGGGGAGCTCCGCGAGAAGGGGCTTCTCACCGAGAGCCGCGGCGCGCAGATCGTCGATCTCGAAGCGTACGGCATGCCGCCCTTCATCGTGTTGCGCTCGGACGGCGCCTCCCTCTATGCCACGCGCGATCTCACCGCGGCGTTCTACCGCAAGCAGACGTACGACTTCGACAAGTGCCTCTATGTCGTCGCCTACCAGCAGAATCTGCATTTCAGACAGCTCTTCAAAGTCGTGGAGCTCATGGGGAAGGATTGGGCGAAGGACCTCGTCCACGTCGCCTACGGCATGGTCTCCCTCGAGGACGGCGCGATGGCGACGCGCAAGGGCAGGGTGGTCTGGCTCGAGGACGTCATCCGCCGCTGTGTGGAGAAGGCGCAGGCGGTCCTTGCCGAGAAGAATCCCGACCTCCCCGACAAGGAGGAGGTCGCAAAGCAGGTGGGGGTGGGCGCCGTCATCTTCGGCGCGCTCTACAATAGTAAGATAAAGGACATCGTCTTTTCGTACGAAAAGGCGCTCAATTTCGACGGGGAGACGAGCGTATATGTGCAATACACATGTGCCCGCGCCGCCTCCGTGCTCGCCCGCGCCCGCGCCGAGGGGCTCTCGTGGACGGGGGAGGCCCTCCCGCCCTGCGAAGAGGAATTCGAGCTCGCCAAGCGGCTCGCCGACTTCCCCTCCGTCGTGCTCTCGGCGGCGGAGAACTACGAGCCGAGCTACATCGCGCGCTACCTCGTGGACGCCGCCCAGCGCTTCAACAAGTTCTACATCGGGTGCAAGATCTTATCGGCGGAGCCCGACGTCCGTCTCTCCCGCCTTTCGCTCACGGAGGCGGCGCTCGTGACCCTGAAAAACGGACTCGCCCTCCTCGGCATCGGCGTCCCGGAGAAGATGTGATGCGCGCGATTCTCTTCGACCTCGACGGCACCCTCCTCGACACGGCGGAGGACATCCGCGCCTCGCTCAACGAGACCCTCGCCGCCTTCGGCTATCCGCCCGTGAGCGGGGAACAGACGCGGGCGTACGTGGGCAACGGCGCGCGGCGGCTCCTCGAACGCGCCCTCCCCGCGGGGGCGGATACAGACGCCGCTCTGGATGATTTCCGTGTCCGCTATGCCTCGTCTGCCCATCTGTTCACCCGTCCGTACGAGGGCGTGGAGCAGACGCTTCTCCGCTTGAAGGAAAAGTATCGGCTCGCCGTGGTCACCAACAAGCCGCAGGAGGCGGCCGACAGCGTCGTCGCCAAGTTCTTTCCGGGCGTCTTTGACTATGTGGGCGGGGACGGCGCCTTCCCCTGCAAGCCCGATCCATCGCACGCCCGCTATGCGGCGCTCGTTCTGAGGGCGGCTCCCGCGGACTGCCTCTTCGTGGGGGACGGCGAGACGGACGCCGTCACGGCGAAGCGGGCGGGGATGCGCTTTGCGGGGGCGCTGTGGGGGTACCGCTCCCGCGAGACGCTCGCGGCGGCGGGCGCTACGGTGTTCTGCGAGCGGTTCTCCGATCTGGAAAAAATTTGCGAAAATTCATGAAAAGCGATTGAAATCCGACCGCATTTGTGATATAATTCCCCAAAACCGAATCATAAGGAGATAGAAACATGAAAAGATGTGCTGTATGCGGCGAGATAGTCGCGGATGACGTCGAAGTCTGCCCCGTCTGCAAGGCGAAGAAGTTCGTGCCCGTGGAGGAGAAGGCGTTCGCGTGCGAACACCATGTGGGCGACGGCAAGGTGGAGGACAAGGAAGTGATGGACGGGCTCCGTGCCAACTTCTCGGGCGAATGCACCGAAGTGGGCATGTATCTCGCGATGGCGCGGGTCGCCGAGCGCGAGGGGTATCCCGAGGTCGCCGAGGCGTATAAGCGGTACGCCTTCGAGGAGGCGGAGCACGCGGCGAAGTTCGCGGAACTGCTCGGCGAAGTGGTCACCGACAGCACCAAGAAGAATCTCGAACTGCGCGCGGCGGCGGAGGCGGGCGCGTGCGAGGGCAAGCTGATGCTCGCGAAGCGCGCCAAGGAACTCGGCTACGACGCCATCCACGACACCGTGCACGAAATGGCGAAGGACGAGGCGCGCCACGGCGCGGGCTTCAAGGGACTCCTGAAGAGATATTTCTGAGAACGCGTCTTTCGGAGCCGCCCTTCGGGGCGGCTCTTTGCGTAAAAAACAAGCTCCCCCCGCCGCGCGGGGGGAGCCGATTTGGAGAGTGGAGCGGCAGCTGGGACTGCCTGCCCGTATATTCAGCATAGCACGGCGGCGCTCAAATGGCAACCTACTTTTCGGAATCCGAACTCTACTTCGCGCGGCTTTGCGGGTAGAGTTGGAAATTTCCGCTCTACTTTCACAGAACGGTTGACAAAGGCGCGCGTTTGCGCTATAATCGGAGCCATGGAAGAGACCGACGCCCTCGCCGTTACCATCGGCAAGAATATTACGCGGCTGAGAAAACTTTCCGGGATGACGCAATCCGAGCTCGCGGAACAGCTGAACTATTCGGATAAATCTGTCTCCAAGTGGGAGCAGGGGAACGGGATTCCCGATATCCATATCCTCGTCCGCCTCGCGGAGCTGTTCGGCGTCCCCCTGGACGACCTCGTGCGCGAACACGCGCAGGAGAAGGTGATGCCGCGGCGGACCCGCTTCTTGCGCCGTCTGCGCGTGCTCATCCTCTCGGCGGGGCTGTGCTGGCTCGCCGCCGTCGTCTGCTTCGTGCTCGTGCGGTTCGTCTTTTCGGATACGCACGGCTGGCTCTCCTTCCTGTACGCCGTGCCCGCGTCGGCGATCGTGGTGCTGGTATTCAGCTGTATCTGGCGGTATCGTACGGTGCGCATCATCTCCATCTCCGTCCTCATCTGGACGGTGCTCGGGTGCGCCTTCTGTACGGCGATGGTATTCGGGCAGAACATCTGGTACGTCTTTCTCATCGGCGTGCCGCTGCAACTGCTCGCCATGCTCTTCTTTACCTGGTGGAGGCGCTCGCCCTTCGTCAAGTGAGGTCCGCGCTCCTTACGGGGCGCGTTTTTGCGGTGCGGAGAAAGCACATAAGGAGAACGGATGGTGAAAGAGATTCCCGTCCCCGCGGACGCGGCGGCGCGCGCCCGCCGCGGGAACGCCCTCAAACGCAAGATGAAGTGCGCGAACTGCATAGCATTTGCGCTCGCGCTCCTCGCCGTTTTGTCCCTCGTCGCATGCGTGGGGACGGCGGTCGCATTGCAATTCCAAGACGGCTGGAACATCGCGTTCCCAATCGCCGTGGGGTGCCTCCTCGCGGGCGCGTGCGTGTGCGCGCTCGGCGCTTTTGTCTGCGCCCTTCTGGGGGCGCGCACCGAAAAGCGCGCCACCGATTACTTTGAGCGGTGCGACGGGGAGGAGAGCTTTACGGTGGGCGAGGAGACCTTCGCGACCTTCTCTCTTGCGGGCGTCCGCATCCATTCGCCCGTGCGCGAGACGGAGATCCCCTATGCGGAGATGCGCTTCTTCTCGGTCTGTTCGCGCCGCGCCCCCCGCGAGCGGGGGAAGTGGAGCGTGGTGATGGAGATCCCCGCGCGCTATATCTCCAAGGAGGGGAAAGAGCCCGTGCTCGTGCAGACGGACGCCAAGGAGCGGCTGTACCGTACGCTCGAACGGCACGGGATCGCGCTCGAAGGGGAGAAGAGGACGGAGGAAAAGGGGAAAAAATTCGTAAGAAAACGGGCGTTCCGCCTCCCCGCGCGCACCAAGCGCCGCAACGCCCTCGCCCTTCTCGCGTTCGGCTGTGCCGTCGCGCTGGCGGCGATTCCCATCGGCATCTGGTGGGACCTCTCGGTGTGCGTCGCGACGGCGGTGCTCGGCGTCTTTCTCGTCTTGCGCGCCTCCTATTCTTTCGCGCGTGCGCACGCCCTCCTCGCCCTCTATGACGAGGGGCTGTATTGGAGGGAGAGCGGCAGGGGGGAGCGCATCTTCCTCAAATGGGAGGAGATCGTGCGCGTCGGGTGCGAAGAGGAGAAGAACTTCCCCCTCCTCCGCGCGGAGTGCGCGTACGGGGCGTACCGCTTCCCGCGCGCCGAGGGCGCTTACGAGGCGATCGGAGAGATGTTTCCCGAAAAGTGCGGGAAAAAGCGGTGAGCGGTTCGCAAGAAGCGGTCCGCTTCAATAGGATGAGAAGGAGGGAGCATGATCTGCGCGAATTGCGGCAAGGATAATGCGCAACGCTACACGCGAAAGACGGAGGGACGGGAGGTGACGGTGCTCCTGTGCCCCTCCTGTTACGAGGCGCTCTATCCCAAACAGACGAACGATTTTTTCACCTCCTTCGTGCGGAAGGTGGGGGGAAGGGCGCGCGCCTGCCCCGCCTGCGGCGCGACGCAGGCGGGGTTCCGCCGCACGGGACTCGTCGGATGCGCCTATTGCTACACGGCGTTCCGCGAGGAGCTCATGCCCACCATCCGCTATGTGCAGGGCAAGACGCGCCACGAGGGCAAGACGCCCAGCGAGGGCGCGGAGGAGAAGTACGATTTCGTGCGCGGGCTCGTCAACGAGCAGGATACCCTGCGCGAGCGGTTGCGCCGCGCGGAGGACGAACACGATGAGGCGCGCGCCGAGGCGCTCCGCAGAGAACTCGGCGAGATCGACCGCATGCTGAGCGGCGGGGAGGGGACGAGGTGACCGCACAGCGCTTCGAGAGCGTGGCGGTGTCCACCCGCATCCGCCTCGCCCGCAACTTCAAGGACTATCCCTTCCCCGGCAAGCTCCTCTGCGACCCGCATGCCGAGGAGCAGGCGAGCGAGATCATCCGTCTCATCTCCGCCGAGCTCAAAGCGCTCGATACCTTCGAGCTGTACGAGATGGGCGCCGTGTCCGACGAGACGGCGGCGTTCCTCACCGAGCGCCGTCTCATCAGCCGTGACCTCATGAAGCACCGCGCCATCGCGGCGGCGCTCGTCTCGCGGGACGAGAGCATCTCGGTGATGATCAACGAGGAGGACCACATCCGCGCGCAGTACTTCATGCACGGGTTCGACCTGCGCAAGGCGTACGAGCGCGTTTCGGGCATCGACGACGTGATCTCGGAATCCGTGCCCTTTGCCTTCGACGAGGAGCTCGGCTATCTCACGGCGTGCCCCACCAACCTCGGCACGGGGCTCAGGGCGAGCGTGATGCTCTTTCTGCCCGCGCTCTCGCGGCGGGGGCTCGTGAAACAGCTCCTTCCCCACCTCAACCGCCTCGGTCTCACCGTGCGCGGGGAGTTCGGCGAGGGGAGCGCGGCGCAGGGCGAACACTACCAGATCAGCAACGAGGTGACGCTCGGGCTCTCGGAGGAGGACATCCTCGCCGTCGTGGAGCGCGCCGTCTCCGTCGTGGTGGAGACGGAACAGAGGGAACGCGCGCGCATGCGCGCGGAGGGCGGGGCGGAACTCAAAGACAAGATCTACCGCTCGTACGGCGTGCTCACCAACTGTCTGCGCCTCGACGACGCGGAGCTGTTCCGCCGCATCGCCGATCTCAAATTCGGCGTGGCGCTCGGCTTCTTCGACGGCGGGGAGGAGGACGAGGGACGCGCCCGCCGCATGGGCGAGCTGGACGCCCTCCTCGTCGCCATGCGTCCCGCCAACATCGACCGCCTGCGCGGCGAGACGTCGGACGCGGAGGGGCAGAACGCCTACCGCGCGGAGTACGTCTCGAAGGCGCTGCGCGGCATGGAATTGCATCAGAACCGCTGAGGGAGAAGAAATGGATTTCTCGAAGTTTTCGGAACATCTCGAACAGGTCGTCCTCATCGCCGAGGAAGCGGCGAAGCAGTACAACACGACGTACATCGGGAGCGAACACATCGTGCTCGGCATGCTGTGCGTGGAGGACAGCACGGCGGGCAAGCTCTTGAAGGAGACGGGCGCCTCGCTCGAACAGTACAGGGAAAAATTCAAGCGCACCCTGCAACATCATGTGCCCGTCTACGGCTACACGCCGCGCACGAAGAAGCTGTTCGCCCGCGCGCGCGAGCTCTCATTGCAGAGCGGGGATTTCAACGCC
The DNA here is from genome assembly GCA_947587085.1 of uncultured Clostridia bacterium. Classification (GTDB taxonomy): domain Bacteria; phylum Bacillota; class Clostridia; order Christensenellales; family Borkfalkiaceae; genus Gallimonas. Next base: position 23,041 of record CANPXX010000019.1, read on the forward strand.
CTCGTGTGCACCGAGCACATGCTGCTCGCCACCCTCATGACGGACGACTGCCTCGGCGTGCTCATCTTGAAGCACATCGGCGTGAACATCGACGCGCTGGAGTCCCGCCTCTCCGAGTTCGTGGGAGGGGACGAGGAGGACGGCGCTCCGTCCACGCCCTCCCGCGAGGCGTCCTCCTTCCTCAAAAGTCCGCGCGCGGAGGAGGCGGAGGAGGAGAGCTATCTCAAATACGGGGTGGACCTCACCCAGCGCGCCCGCGAGGGCAAGCTCGACCCCGTCATCGGGCGGAGGAAGGAGATCGAGAAGGTGGTGCAGATCCTCTCCCGCCGCACCAAGAACAACCCCGTGCTCGTGGGCGAGCCGGGCGTGGGGAAGAGCGCCGTCATCGAGGGGCTCGCGCAGGCGATCGTGATGGGCGAAGTGCCCGAGCTTCTGCGCAACAAGACGGTGTTCTCGCTCAACCTCACGGGACTGCTCGCGGGGACGCGCTACCGCGGCGACTTCGAGGAGCGCCTCAAAGCGGTCACGGATTCCGTCTCCAAGAACAAGAACATCATCCTGTTCATCGACGAGATCCACATGATCGTGGGCGCGGGGAGCTCCAGCGACAGCAGCATGGACGCCTCCAATATCTTGAAGCCCATGCTGGCGCGCGGCGAATTGCAGACGGTTGGCGCGACGACCACCGAGGAATACCGCAAGTACATCGAAAAGGACGCGGCGCTCGAACGCCGCTTCACCCCCGTCCCCGTGGACCAGCCCTCCGTGGAGGACGCCATCGCCATCTTGCAGGGGCTCAAAGATAAATACGAGGCGCATCACAACGTCGTCATAACGGACGCGGCGATCGAGGCGGCGGTGAAGCTCTCCGACCGCTATGTGACCGACCGCTTTTTGCCCGACAAGGCGATCGACCTCATCGACGAAGCGGCGTCCCG
>CANPXX010000020.1 GCA_947587085.1 uncultured Clostridia bacterium
TTAAACTATGCGGCGTGTCATACCTGCGCCCTTTTGCCGGAGACTTGTTGCGAATTTAACAATGTTCTATTGGACAGAACCGTAATTGTCGGTAATATGGACCAAAGCATCAAGGGATTTTATTCCGAAGTTTTATTTGAATAAGGTTGTCGAAAAAACAGATAAGCAAAAAAATCTTTGGCTTGTTCGCCAAAGATTTTTTTGCCCTGAGAAGTTATTCTTAAATCCCTAAGTTGCCACATCTTTCGGGGTGGGATTGTTGCGTTCGACCCTGTCGAGGTTGCGTCGGAGAAATTTTCAAGCGAAGAGCCGTTCCATTCGGAACGGCTCTTCGCTTGCGCAACCGAGCATATCAGACGTTGAAACAGCTTCCGCCGATGAACTCCCGCAAGAGGGAGTTGCAGGGGATGATGGAATCGTCGTCGATGGTACGGAAATATTTCAGCGTCTTGATGAGTCTGTTTGCGACGAGATACTGCGGGTCGGACGCGCGAATCTCGGAGAGCGCCGCCATCGCCTGTTTTTTGAGCACGCACAGCTCGTAGCCCAAGCTCGAATTGAACACATAGTCGGCGTTCTCCTGATTGGGATAGATCCAGCGGAACTCGCCGTTGCGCACCGACTGCCACATATCGATGGTCGCCGCGGCGGGACAGTTGCGGAACTTCATGTCGCGCACGATGCGGCGGATGAGGCGCGCATTGGTGACGGACAGGGGCGAATGGTTGTCCAGATTCAGTTGCGCATGCGGCGCGATGTAGATCTTGAACTTCTGATGTTTGGGGATGGAGTGGGTGAGCTTTTCGTTGAGCGCATGGATCCCCTCGATGATGATGGGGACGTTCTGCTCCACCCGTATGGTCTTGCCCGCGACCCGCCGATCCGTTTTGAAATCGAAGCGGGGCAGGGTGACCTCCTCTCCGTTGATGAGGTCGAAGAGGTCCTTATTGAAGAGTTCGATGTCGAGGCAGTCGATGTGTTCGAGGTCGAGCTTCTCCCGCGGCTTGCCCTGAAGCTCGCAGATCTTCGCCTTCTCGAAATAGTAGTCGTCCAGCGAGATGGTGACGGGCGCGATGCCGCGCGACAGCAATTCGATGCGCAGACGGTTGCAGAAGGTGGTCTTGCCGCTCGAACTCGGGCCCGCGATCGCGATGAGGCGCACCTCCTCGATCTGCTCCTCGATCTTATCGCCGAGCTCCGCGAGCTGATGGTTATGATACGCTTCGCAGAGCTGTACGAATTCGAGCGTCTCTCCCCGATCGATCTTGCGGTTGATGTCGTTGACCGTCTGCGTGCCCGTCTTTTCCGCCCAATTGTACGCCCGCTGCAACGTCTTGCAATACGTCGCCTCCTCCGCGAACGCGGGAATCTTGGCGTCGAGGTCGTGGCGCGGATATTGGATGAGAAGTCCAGGGCTGTAAGGCGTGATGGTATAATTGTGGATGCACCCCGTCGAGGGCACCATGTAGCTGTACAGATAGTTATAGTATTCCCCGCACTTATAGAGGTGCACCGTGTTCTCGGGGCGGTATTTTAGAATCTCGATCTTGTCGTCCAAATAAAATTGTTTGTAGATTTTTTCTGCCTCCTCGATGGTGACGGTGACCCGCTCGATGGGCAGATCTTCCTCGACGATGTGTTGGACTTCCCGCAAGATCTCCTCCGCCGCGCGCGACATGTTGAAGCTCTTGGTGAGCGCCTGACAGCAGATCGAACGGGACGCGTTGTACGAGAAGCGGATCTGCACGCCGGGATAGATGCGGTGGAACGCCATCGCGACGATATAGCTGAGGCTCGCGCGGTACGCCTTGCCCGCCTCCGCATTGCTCACGCCGAGCAGTTTGATGGACATCCCGTTGTTCTTTTCGGTCAGGATGTAGTTGAGCTCTTTGACCTGCGCGCCCACCTGGCACACGACGAGATTTTTCCTGTCCTTTTGCTCCACGAGCTCCACGACCCGTGTCCCCTCCGGGACGGTCATTTGACGATTGTTGAAGTTTACTTTCAGCATACTTTCCCCCTTCCGATCTCAGTCGGTCCTTTATTATACATCAAACTCCGAAATTTGGCAAGGGGTTTTGATAAAATTTTTCCGTTTCCGTGAATTATAATCACGATATTGCTTCATTTTCGCACCGATGCGAAACGTCTGCCCGCGAGATTCCCCTTCCCGATGCGCCCGAAAGATGTTGTTGACTTTCTCTCCCGCCTGTGCTATACTTGCCCTGTACAAAGGAGGACGGTATGAAAGTTCGGAGCGAAGTTATGCGCGCGGCGCAGTGTGTGACCGAGGGGGTCCTTGCGGGGATCCTCATCTCTTTGGGCGGGGCGGTCTTTCTCGCCTGTTGCCGCATCGACGCCCCCTACGGCAAGATCGTGGGCGCCCTTCTCTTCCCGCTCGCCCTCGTCTGCATCTGCATGCGCGGCTATGCGCTTTACACGGGGAAAATCGGGCTCATCTATGAGAAGCATTCGAAGGACGATCTCTCGCTGCTCTTTCTGTGTCTCTTGGGGAACGTCATCGGCACCGCGGCGTGCGGGTTTTTGCTCGGATGGGTGCTGCCCGAACTCAAAGAGACGGCGCTCTCCCTCTGCACGGGCAAGCTCGCACAGGGCTACGGGTTCGGGTTCCTGCGCGCGGTGTTCTGCGGACTGCTCGTCTATCTCGCGGTGGACGTCTACCGCAGCAACCGCTCCCCGCTCGGCATCATGCTGTGCATCCCCGCCTTCATCCTGAGCGGCTTCGAACACTCCATTGCCGACATGTTCTACTTCGCGACGTCGGGAATCGTCACGGGAGAGGCGTTCGGCTACCTGATGATGATCGTGCTCGGCAACAGCGTGGGCGGGCTCCTCATCCCCACGCTCCGCTTGGTGAAGCCCTCCGAAAAGGCGGAAGCGGACGCCGCGACGAGCGAGGAAAAGAGCGAAAAGACAGAAAAGACGGAGGAGACAGCGGACCCCTCCGAGAGTAGAAAATAAGCGAACGCCCCCGACTGCTGTCGGGGGCATACTGTCAAGCCGAAGAACGGGAGCGGAAGCTCCCTCTTTTATTTTGCGAGACGATTCATCATATCCACGATGTCCTGTACCGTCTTGACGTTCTCGACCTCACCTTCGGGGAGGGTGATGCCGTATTCGTCCTCCAACGCCATCATGAGTTCGACGACGTCGAGCGAATCGGCGCCGAGATCCTTCACGACATCCGATTGGGGCGTGATGGTGTCCTCTGCGATACCGAGCTGCTCGGCGAGCATTTTGCAGACCTTTTCGAACATAGAAACCTCCGTCGGCTCAAAGAGCCCTTTGTTCTTTTTCTTCAATTCTACCGCACTTTTCCCCGTTTGTCAAGCCTTTTTCCGAAAAAGGCTCCAAGGCGAGGGAGAGCTCCCTGTTCCACGCCTCCTCCGAAAAGCGGGGATTGGCGGGCGAAGTGGAGGGCAGGAGGCGGGCGAGGGGGGCGAGGCGGGGAAACCGTTCGAGGAGGAGCCCGTACGCCTTTCGCCCGTTACACAAGACGGCGCGTAGGGGAAGCCGCTCGGCGAGCGCGCCCACGTCGGCGATCTTGGCTCCGCGGATGGAGGCATCGGACGAGCCCTCGATCTCACAGGCGCTCACGACATCCCACAAGGCGATGTGCCGCCGCCGCAAAAAGTCCTTCTTCCCCTCGATGTCCCGCGGCACTGTCTCCGCAAAGAAACCGCACACCGTGCGCCAGAACCTGTTCTGCGGATTGCCGTAATAGAAGCCCTCGGCGCGGCTCTTCACGGAGGGGAAACTGCCGAGGATGAGCACGCGGCTCTCCCCGTCCCATACGGGGGCAAATCCCGTTTCGGCGCTCACAGGACCAACTTCTCCGGGAGATTCCCCACGCTCGCGATGGCGGCGGAGGAGAGGTCGAAATGCCGCTCGATCGCCTCCTCGATGTCGCGGCGGGTGAGGGCGGCGATCTCCGCCATGCGCTTCTCGAAGTCGTACACTTCGCCGAGATAGAGAAGATTTCTCCCATAGAGGAGCATCTGCGAGGAGGTGCTCTCCTGCGAGAAGATGCTGCCCGAGCGGAGCTGTTCCCTGCCGCGCAGGAACTCGTCCTCGCCGATGCCCTCCTTGAAGTGCGACAATACGTCGAGGACCGCCTCCTTGGCGCGCTCCGCCTTTTCGGGGTTGACCCCCGCATAGACGGTGAGAAGCCCCGTATCGGCATAGTGCGACGTGTAGGAATACACCGAATAGGCGAGCCCGAGCTCCTCGCGCACCCGCTTGAAGAGGCGGGAGCTCATGCCGCCGCCCAGCGCGGCGTTCATCACCTGCACGGCGGCGTAGTCGGGCGCGTTGCGCGGCACGGTGGGAAAGCCGATGGCGAAATGTGCCTGTTCGATCTCTTTGCGCTTGAATTCACATCCCGCGCGGAAGCGCGCCTTGACGGAGCGCGCGGGGGCGCTCCCCTCCGCGCCGCCGAAGTGCTCCTCGGCGAGGGCGAACGCCGCCGCGGGTTCGAGATTGCCCGCAAAGGACAGCACGATGTTTTCGGGGACGTACCGCTCCCGCTTATAGGCGAAGAGATTTTCCCGCGTGAACCCCTTTACGTTCTTCGCGGGTCCCAGAATGTTTCTCCCGTAGCCCCGCCTCCCGAACGCGGCGCGGGAGAGCATGTCCACGCACAAATCCTCGGGCGTGTCCTCGTCCATGTGGATCTCTTCGAGCACCACGCCCTTCTCGCGCCCGATCTCCTCCTCGGGGAAGTCGGCGTTCAAAAAGAGGTCCGCGAGCAGGGCGAACGCCTCGGGCGCGTGGTCGGACGTCGCCTTGGCGTAATAACAGGTCATGTCCTTGCCCGTAAAGGCGTTCACCTGCGCGCCGAGCGCGTCGAACGCGTCCGAGATCTCGAACGCCGTCCGCGAGGGCGTCCCCTTGAACTGCATGTGTTCGAGGAAGTGCGAAATGCCGTCCTCTTCGTCCGTCTCGAAGGCGGCGCCCGTTCCCACGAGCACACCCATCGTGACGGAGAGAAGTCCTTCGATGCGCTTCACGATCACGCGCACCCCGTTTTTCAGCGTCCTGCATTCTACCATACGATCTATCCTCCGTTTATCCGATATTTTCTCCCACCGTGATCGCCCTGAGCCCCTGCCCGCGATAGTAGGCGAGGATGCGGGGAAGCGCCGCGAGCGTATGCTGCATGGGGTGCATGAGCACGAGGTCGCCCCCCTCCGCCCCCTCGGTGGCGCGGCGGAAGCACACCGCCTCGTCCTTGTCCCGCCAATCGACGGTATCCTTGCTCCACAGGATGGTCTTTAAGCCCATCGCCTCGGCGGCGTTCACCGTATCCTCCCCGTAGGCGCCCGAGGGGGGCGCGAACAGGGTGACGGGTCTGCCCGCGGCGAGAGACAGAAACTCCACGCTGGTGCGGATCTCCCGCACGTTGCCCTCGTAGTCGAGCTCGTCGTGCGCGCGGTGGAAATAGCCGTGCGAGCCGATCTCGTGCCCGCGCTCCGCGATCTCCTTCACGCAATCCACGTTGTCGTCCGCCCAGCTCCCGCCGAGGAAGAAGGTCGCCTTCGCGCCGTATTCGTCGAGCACGTCGAGGATGCCGAGCACCTCCTCCGTCCCCCAATACACGTTGAACATGAGGGAGACGCCGTCCGCGGAGTTGCCGCGGTAGTACACCCTGTCTTTGAGCCCCGCCACGCTGTCCGTGACGGGAAAAAAGCAGACCGCGCCCACCGCGATGAGGATGAGCGCGAGCGCCGCATTGGTGAGCGCCGCGATCGTGCGAGTCTTCTTCAACAGTTTCCCTCAAACGAAAAGATTTATCACCCTATCGTATGGAGAAGCCCCGCCGTTTATGCGTTTTTCAGCGCAGGGTGACGATGGTCACCCCCGATTCTCCCTCCCCGTACCGCCCGAGGCGGAAGCTCTCCACGCGGCTGTGCCGCCGAAGCGCCGCATGGACGGCGGCGCGCAGTTTGCCCGTCCCCATGCCGTGCACGATGCGCACCTCGCGGAAGTTGGCGAGCACCGCGCTGTCCAAAAATTTTTCGAGCTCGGGCTCCATCTCCGCGACCGTCTTGCCGATGAGGTCGAGCTCGGGGCGGGCGGCAGCGCGGTCCGAAAGATCGCGCACCACGCGCACCTCCCTCTCCTCCTTCTTTCCCCCCGTGACGGCGAAGAGATCGCCGTACTTCGCCTGCACGCGGAGGGCGCCCACGCGCACCTCCGCCGTGCGCTTCGCGGGGTGGAGGGAGAGGATCTCCCCCCGCGCGTTCATGCTCCCCACGAGCACTTCCATCCCCTCGCGCGCCTCCCCCTCTTCGAGCGGACGGGCGCGGACGGGAGTCTCCTCCTCCGTCTCCGCGCGGGAAAGTTTGTTTTTGAGCGTGCGGGCGCGGATGAGGTCGCCCTCGCCGATCTCCGCCTTGTGCAGGATGTCGCGCAATTCGGCAAGGATCTCCTCCGCCTCCGCGGTGCGGCGCTGTACGATGCGCCTCGCCTCCGCCTTCGAGGAGGCGAACAGCTTCTCCTTCTCCCGCGCGAGCTTTTCCTCCTCCCGCGCGAGCACGGCGTTCTTCTCCTCCCATGCCCGCTTTTCCTCCCCTGCGGCGCGGACGAGCTCGGCGGCGCGGACTCGCTCCTCCTCGGCGGCGCGAAGCGTCGCTTCGAAGGCGCGGGCGCCCTCCGAGAGGTAGCCGCGCGCGCGCTCCACCGTCTCGGCGGGAAGCCCGAGCCGCGTGCAGATGGCGAGGGCATTGGAGGCGCCGGGCGCGCCGATCCTGAGGCGGTACAGGGGGCGGAAATCCTCCGCGTCGAACTCCATACAGCCGTTCACGAGCCCCTCGGTGTGATAGGCAAATTCTTTGAGCGCCGAATAGTGGGTGGTGACGATGCCGCGGCAGCCCTTCTCCATGAGCGCGGCGAGGACGGCGCGGGCGAGCGCCTGTCCCTCTTCGGGGTCCGTCCCGCCGCCCGGCTCGTCGATGAGCACGAAGTCGTTCTCCCCCGCCTCGCGCAAGATCTCCCGCAGGTTGACGACGTGCGAGGAGAAGGTGGAGAGATTTTCCTCGATGGATTGGCTGTCGCCCACGTCGCAGTAGACGCCCGAGACGGTCAGCCGCGTGCCCTCCTCCGCGGGGACGAACAAGCCGCATGCCGCCATGAGGCAGAACAGCCCGCACATTTTGAGGGTGACCGTCTTGCCGCCCGTGTTGGCGCCGCTGATGATGAGGAAGCGGTGCTCCTCCCCCACCGCCACCGAGACGGGCACCGCCGTCTTTTTGTCGAGGAGGGGATGCCGCCCCCGCACGATGTCCACGACGCCCTTCGCGTTGAGCTTGGGCTTGACGGCGCGGAGGGAATAGCCGTATTCCGCGCGGGCGAAGAAGGCGTCCGCCTCGGCAAGGAGCGCCGCCGCGCTTTCGAGCTCCGCCGCGATCTTCCCCACGCGGGCGGAGAGCTCGGCGAGGATGCGCTCCGTCTCCTCCCGTTCGTCGAGCATCAGCCCGCGCAATTCGTTGTTCATTTCGAGCACTTCCTCGGGCTCGATGAACACCGTGGCGCCGCTCTGCGAGCGGTCATGCACGAACCCCCGCACGCTGCGCTTGTATTCCGCCTTGACGGGGATGACGTACCTGTCCCCCCGCACGGTGACGATGCCGTCCTGCAAGTACTTCTTCTCCTCTCCCGAGAGATACTGTTGCAGACGGGCGCGGATGCGCTCGCCGAGCAGACGGATCTCGCGGCGGATGGAGAAGAGCCTGTCGCTCGCCGTGTCCGCGAGCTCGTTCTCCCCCACGATCGCGGAGAAGATGTCCCCTTCCAGCCGTTCGTCGGTGGGGAGCCGTTCCGCCCGTCCGCGGAAGAGGACGATGCTCTCGTCCGCGAGCGAGAGGACGGACGCGCGCAGAAGGCGCGCCGAGCGCAGAAGGCGCGCCGTATCGGTGAGTTCGGCGCAGGAGAGCGTAGCCCCCTTGGCGGCGCGCTCCGCCCTGTCGCCAAGGGGCGGGAAGTACTCCGCGCGCCCCGCGCCGAGGCGATAGAGGAGCGTTTCCGCCTCCTCCGTCTCGTCGAGCAGACGCCGCGCCTCGCTAAGATCGGTGACGGGAGAGGCGCCGATAAGGAGCGCTTTGCCCCCCTCGAGCGCCGCGTGTTCCGCCGCCGCCGCCAAAATTTTATCGAGCTCCAAGAGCTCCTCGCTCCGTTTCATAGCACGCTCCTCTCCGCGTGGCCGCGCGTCGTCTGCGCGCCCCGCACGCTCTCCGCGCTGTCGTCTCTAAGGCGGGAGGCGAGCCCCCCGCACGGGCGCAGAGATGCGCAATTGTACAATTCAAAGCGGCAGGCGCCGCCCATGCGGTACCGCCGCAGGGGGAAGTTCCTCCCCGCCTCGTCGGTAAGGCTGTAAAAGGTCCGCCCGTCGCAGGCGGCGCAGGTGCGCTCGAAGGGACAGTAGAGAAGGTCCATCACGCGGATGTCCCCCTCGCGGAGCGCAAAGACGCCCTCCGCCGCGAGCGCGTCCTGCTCGCGCACCGAGATCTCGTCGGAGAGCGCGACGTACTTCGCCGTCCGCTTCGCCTCACACAGGGCATAGCGGTTGGCGATGTGGAAGCCCGTCCCCGCGAAGAAGGGAAGCCCTGTCTCGCGCGCGAGGTCGGCGGCGTAATAGCCGTCGCAATAGATGCCGTCGAAGCGCACGATGTCCGCGCGAAGCGCCTCCTCCTCCGCGGAGGTGAGAAAGGGCGGCAGATAGAGATAGACCGTCCCCTCCGCCGCAGGGCGGGCGAGCTTCCCATAGTCGCGCGGCTTATAGATGAAGAGATCGCACGGCTTCGGGCTCTCCCCGATGACGGCGTTAAGGCGCCCGCGGACGGGGCGGACGGCGGGCGGGTCGGCGGAAACGGGCATAAGCGGCGCTCTCGGGGGCGCGAGAGCCGCCTCGAGCGCCCCGTAGAAGGCGCGGCGGAAGGCGTTGAGCGCGGACCGCGGAAGGAACGCCCCCTCCGTCTCCACCCGAAACGCGATCTCGACGGGCAGCCCGTCCGTCTTGGCGAAACAGGCGAGAATCTCCTCCTCCGTGAGCGGCGCATTCTTGGCGGCGGGAAGCGGTTCGCCCGTGAGGACCACCCCGCCGCACGAAGCGCGCGCGGGCTCCCCCCGCACGAAGCGCAAGGTCCCGCTAAGGGCGGTCCGCTTGGGCGCGAAGCCCTCGGCGTTATGGACGGAGGTCGTCAGACGCACCTCGTCGCCCGCGCGGAGTCTGTCGGAGGAGGAGAGCAGAAACCCTCCCTCTGCCGAGGCGAGAAATGCCGCCCCGCCCGCCTCCTCTCCGCCGCGGAGCAGTTTGAAGCAGTCCCCCTTCACGGCGGGATAGCCGCTCTTGCACAGCCAGCCGTCCGCGGTGCGGACGAGCGTCCCGACACGCTCGCCGATGTGCCCCTGCACCTTCCGCGAGAGGAACGCGTTCTGTCCGAAGGCAAGCCCCTCGGTGTAGTCCCCGCGGTTGTAGGCGCGTTTGAGACGAGAAAACGCCTCCCCTGCGGGCGCGCCGCCGAGGAGAGCGCGGTAGTATCGCACCGCCGCCGCACAGTATTCGGGGCGGCGCATCCGTCCCTCGATCTTGACGGAGCGCACCCCCGCGGCGAGCAGGTCCTTCACCCGTTCCCCCACGCTGAGGTCGGCGGGGGAGAGCGCATAGGCGTATTCCCCGTATCCTTCGCGGTCCAGCTTGTACCGCTTGCGGCAGGGCTGTTTGCACCGCCCGCGGTTGCCGCTGTTGTTCCCGATGAAGGAGGAGAGGTAGCACTGCCCCGAGAAGCAGGTACAGAGCGCGCCCTGCACGAAAACTTCCGTCTCGATGACGGAAGAGATCTTCCCGATCTCCGCGAGCGGGGTCTCGCGGGCGAGCACCGCGCGGGAGAACCCGTACTCCGCGGCGAGGCGGGCGCCGCGCACGTTGCAGCAGCCCGCCTGCGTGCTGAGATGGAGGACCATTTCGGGGTATCTGCTTTTGAGCTCCTTCCCCAAAAACATGTCCTGCATGAGGAGGGCGTCCGCGCCCGCATTCCACGCAAGGCGCGCGCTCTCGAAGAATTCTTCTGTCTCGCCGTCCTTGACGAGGGTATTGAGCGCAACGTACACCTTCGCGCCCAAGATATGGGCGAACGAAGCGACGCGGGCGAGCTCCTCCGTGCCGAAGTTCTCCGCTCCCGCACGCGCGGAGAAGCGGCGCAGTCCGAGATAGACGGCGTCCGCGCCCGCTTCGAGCGCGGCGATAGCCGATTGAAGATCGCCCGCGGGGGCGAGAATCTCGCAGTCCAAAGTCAACGCCCTATCGTGCGCTGGATGAGCTCCTGCGCCGCGTCGTACCCCATCCCTTTGAGGCGGTGATTGCGCGCCGCCACCTCGATGAGGATGGCGAGATTGCGCCCGGGGCTGACGGGGACGGTGAGTTTGGGCACGCGGATGCCCAAGATCTCCTCCACGCTCCCCTCGCCGCCGATGCGGTCGTACGCCTTATCCTGCTTCCAATGTTCGAGCTCCATGACGAGCTCGATCTCCTTCTCCGTCATGACCGAGCCCGAGCCGTACATGTTCTTCACGTTGATGATGCCGATCCCGCGCAGTTCCATGAAGTAGCGGATGCGCTCGGGCGCGCTACCCACGAGCTCGTTCTCCACCTTCTTGATGAGCACCGAATCGTCGGCGACGAGGCGGTGTCCGCGCTTGATGAGCTCCATCGCCGTCTCGCTCTTGCCCACGCCCGACTCGCCCGTGAGCAGGATGCCCGCGCCGAACACGTCCATGAGCACCCCGTGCACCGTGGTGGCGGGGGCGAGCAGACGGTTGAGGTAGAGGCACAGATCCGCCATCATGGACGTCGTCATCTTGCCCGTGCGGAAGATGGGCGTGCCCGTGCTCCGCGCGCACTCCATGAACTCGGGAAGAACGGGCAGATCGCGCGAGAAGATGACGGCGGGAATCTCGCCGCAGTCGAACATCCTTTTGATCATGTCCGTCCGCTGTTCGGGGGGGAAGGAGCGCATGTATTCGTGCTCGGTGAGCCCGATGAGCATGATGCGCTGCGTATCGAAGAAGCTGAAAAAGCCCGCGAGGCGCAGACCCGGGCGGTCCACGCTGATGCTCGTGAGCGTGATGATGCCCCGCCCCGCGTACAGCATCTCGAGATTGAGGTCGGAGGCAAACTTATCGAGCATGACCGTCTCGTGCGGCAAAATGATTTCGTTCATATCAATCCCCCATCGCGTATTTCCACAGCGCATAGGCGACGCCGTCCTCCTCCACGGAGGGCACCGTCTGCGCCACGTTCTTCAGAATTTGCGCGGCGTTTTCCACCGCAAACCTGCCGCCCGCCGCGAGCAGCATGGGAAGGTCGTTCTCCTCGTCGCCGATCGCGGCGATCTGCTCCCGCGGGATGCCGTAATGGTCGGAGAGGAACCCGATCGCCTCCCCCTTCGACTGCCCCTTCGGCATGATCTCCACCAGCCAGCCGGAGGAGCAGGTGATGAAGAATTCCCCGCCCAGCTCCCCTTCGACGAGCGCCTTCACCGCGTTCCGTTCGGCGGGCTCGCACATGGCGAGCACCTTCACCACGCGAAGATGCTCCCGCCCGATCTTGCGGAAGAGCAGGTCCTCCGTCTGCGCCTTCACGCCGCACACCCGCTCGTACGCCGCGAGGAGCGCGTCGTCGCGGTTGGCGTACAGCGCCTCCGTCGTGTAGATGTGCACGTGCAGTCCCCTCTCTTCCAGAAAGCGGGTCACGCGGACAGCCGCCTCCTCGGTGAAGCCCTCGTCTTTGAGGAGGGTGCCCGTCGCGATGTCGGCGACGGTCGCCCCCTGAAAGGCGACGACGACGCCCTCTTCGAGCCCGAGCTCCCTCAGGCGGGGACGGATGGAGGAGAGCATCCTCCCCGTGCAGACGGCGAATTTGCCGCCCGCGCGGCGGTAGGCGGCGATGGCGCGGATGGTCTCGGGAGAGATGGTCCCGTCGGCGCGCACCAGCGTGCCGTCGAAATCGGATACAAACAGCGGATATCTCATAGTTCCTCGAAGTGACGGCGGATGCGCGCGGCGAGCTCCCCGCCGATTCCCTCCGTCTTTGCGAGCTCCTCTTCGCTCGCCCGCATGATCTTGTCGATGGTGCCGAACTTTTCGAGCAGAGCGGCACGCTTGCGCTTGCCCACGCCCTCGATCTCTTCGAGCACCGAGGCGAGATTTCGCCTGCTGTGCAGGTTGCGGAAATATGTAACGGCAAAGCGGTGCGCCTCGTCGCGGATGCGTTGCAGGGTGCGGAGGGCGTAGTCCCGCCGTTCGAGGCGGACGGGCTCCTCCTGCGAGAGGGTGTAGATCTCCTCCTCCCGCTTGGCGAGCGAGATGAGGTCGATGTCCTCCACCCCCGTCTCGTCGAAGATCTGCTTCACGGCGGAGAGCTGTCCCCTGCCGCCGTCGATGACGATGAGCTCGGGGCGGGGGAAGCGCTCCTCCTCGTCCGTGCCCAGCTTCCCGAGGCGGCGGCTGAGCGCCTCGCGGAGGGAGGCGAAGTCGTCCGCTCCCTCCACCGTGCGGATGCGGAAGCGGCGGTACTCCGTCTTATCCGCCTCGCCGTCGGTGAACACGACCATGCTCGCGACCTTATCCACGCCCGAGATGTTCGAAATATCGTAGCACTCCATGCGCTTGGGATACTTTCTGAGCCCGAGCACCTCGCGGAGCCGCTCGCACGCGCGCACCGTCATGTCGTTCTTGTGCTCGATCGCCGAGACGGACTTTTCGAGGTACTCCTTGGCGTTCCCCTCCGCCATGTCGAGAAGCTCGCGCTTCACGCCGAATTTGGGGCGGACGACGTCTGCCCCGCGCCCCTCCTTGCGGCGCGCATAGTCCAAAAAGAGCGCGTCGTCGATCGCCTCGTCGAGGATGAGCTCGTGGGGAATCTCGTGATTGGAATAGTACTGTGTAAGAAAGCTCATGAGCGCCTCGCCGCGCTCGCCCGCCCCCTCTTCGAGGGCGAAATTGCGCCCGCCCTGCATCACCCCTCTCCGCGTGACGAGGAGGGAGATGCACGCGTACAGCCCGTTGGAGGCGACCGCCCAGATGTCGGCGTCCACGTCGCGCGGCATGGAGGTCACCCGCCTCTTCCCGAGGGTGGACAGCATGCGGATCTTGTTGCGGTAGTCGAGCGCGAGCTCGTACTCCTCCGCCTCGGCGAAGGCGAGCATCTTCTCGGTGAGGATGCGCTCCGCCTCCTCGTAGTCCCCCGCAAGGAAGGCGAGGGTGCGCTCCACGCGCGCGGCATACTCCTCCTGCGTGCACAGATGCGCACACGGCGCGAGGCACCGCCCCAAATCGTGGTCGAGGCAGGGTTTGCGCTCCTTCTCCGATACGGCGACGCGGCAGGTGCGGATATTGTACACCTTCGCCGCCACGTCCACGATCTCCTTGCAGTTCACGCCGCCCATGAAGGGTCCGAAGTACTTGCCGTCCTTCTTCACGCGGCGGGTGACGGAGATGCGGGGATAGGGCTCCTGCGTATGCACTTTGATGTACGGATAGGTCTTGTCGTCCTTTAAGAGGATGTTATATTTAGGCTTGTATTTCTTGATGAGCGTGTTTTCGAGGGCGAGGGCGTCCACCTCGCTCGGCGTGACGATGTACGAAAAATCGCGGATGGCTTCCACCATCGCCTGTACCTTGTACGGCTTCTCCGAGGCATGGAAGTATTGGCGGACGCGGTTTTTGAGCACGCGCGCCTTGCCGACATAGATGACCGTCCCGTCGCCGTCCAGCATGATGTAGACGCCGGGCTCGTCGGGCAACAGTTTGAGTTTTTCGTGCACGACGCTCTCACCCATACTACCATTATACACAACTTTTTTCCGTTTTTCAAGGGGTTGCATGAAATTCTTTCGGATTTCGCCCGCGGGCGCGGGCTCCCCGATAAAAAAAGAGGGAAACGCCTCCGCGCTTCCCTGTCCGCACCGCTCCTCAGTAGCCGAGAAATTCCACGCCCTTCAGGAGGACGTCGTTGACGACCTCGTTGGAGAGCGCGTAGAAGATGATCTTCCCGTGGCGGTCCGTCGTCACCATGCCCGCGTCCTTCAAAAAGCGGAGCTGGTGGGAGACCGTCGTCTGGTTGATGCCGAGCACGCGCGAGATGTCGGTGACGCACAGCTCCGAGATGGCGAGCGCCGAGAGGATGCGGAGCCGCGTGTCGTCCGAGAAGATGGAAAAAAAGCGCACGAGGGAGCGGAGGAGCTCCCCTTCCGGGACGTACCCCTCGATCATCCCCCGCGTGCGCCTGTCCAAAAGCAACGTCTCCATACCTTTCCCTCCTTCTCCTCCATCCTACCATATGCGCGGGTGCGCATATCGGCTTCCTTTGGCGAAGGCGGGAAAGTTTCGTCGAAACTATCCGATGGAGACGACCTCGTACCCCGCTTCCCTGACGGCGGCGGCAAGCGCTTCGTCGGAGACGTCGCCCTCCACTTCCGCGTACCCCGACGCCTTGTGTCCCTTTTTGAGGACGACGTTCACTTTTTTAACGCCCTCCGTTGCCGCGAGCGCGTCGGTGACGTGCTTCACGCAGTGCGCGCACATCATGCCGCCGATATAGACAGTCTTCATAGTTTCACCTCCGAGAGATTTTTGTTTGCGTACCCGCGTGAGCCGCAGGGCGTTGGTCACCACGAAGAGGGAGGACAGGCTCATCGCCGCCGCCGAGATCATGGGGTTGAGCGAGACCCCCGCAAAGGCGAAGGCGCCCGCCGCGAGGGGAATCCCGATACAGTTGTAAAAGAACGCCCAAAAGAGATTTTGGCGGATGACGCGCATGGTGCGGCGGGAGAGGGCGATCGCCTCGGGGAGGGCGCGGAGATCGCCGCGGACGAGCACCACGTCGGCGCTCTCGATGGCGACGTCCGTCCCGTTCCCCATCGCGATTCCGATGTCAGCCTCCTTGAGGGCGGGGGCGTCGTTGATGCCGTCGCCCACCATGGCGACGTAGCGGTTCGCCCGCCGCGCCGCGCGGGATTCCCGCTTCGCCCTCTCATTGCTCTCCCGTGCCTCTTTCACGATCTCCATCTTGTCGGCGGGGAGAAGCTCGGCGCGCACGCACGCGTCATAGGGGGGCAGACCCGCCTCTTTGGCGACGCGGGCAGCCACCGCCGCGTTGTCCCCCGTGAGCATGACGGGCAGGCATCCCCTTCCGACGAGGGACGCGACCGCCTCGCGGCTCCCCTCTTTGAGGGGGTCGGCGAGGGCGAAGAGGGCGATGACGCCCCTCCCGTCCGAGAGAAAGAGGACGGTCTTGCCCTCGGCGGTGAGCCGTTCGAAGGTCGGAAGCTCCCCTTGGAAGGTCACCCCCCGCACCTGCATCATGCGCTCGTTGCCGAGAAAGTATTCCCTGCCCTTCACCCGTCCGACGGCGCCCTGTCCCGTGATATATTCCACGTCCTCCGCCGCATACCCGCCGCCGCAGAAGGCGGCGATGCAGTCCGCGAGAGGGTGATTGAGCTTGACTTCGAGCGCATAGGCGATCTTCTTCGCCTCCTCCCCGTCCTCCGCGAAAAATTCGGACACCTGCGGTCTCCCCTCGGTGAGTGTCGCCGTCTTGTCGAGCATCACGTCGTGCACGGTGGAGAGCTGTTGCAGCGCCTCGGCGGACTTGAAGAGCACGCCCATGGAGGCGCCGCGCCCCGTCGCCGCCATCACCGCGACGGGCGTCGCGAGACCCAGCGCGCACGGGCAGGAGATGACGACCACGCTCACCGCATAGTTGAAGGCGGCGGAGAGGTCGTGCGAGGAGAAGAACCAGCCGCAGAAGGTCGCCGCGGCGACGAGGAGGACGCCGGGGACGAAGAAGGCGGAGATGGTATCCGCGAGGCGCTGGATGGGCGCCTTGCTCGCGCCCGCGTCCCGCACCATCCGCACCACGCCCGAGAGCATGGTGTCCTCCCCCACCCTCTCGGCGCGAATTTTCAGGTAGCCGCTCACGGCGAGCGAGCCGCTCGTCGCGCGCCCGCCCTCCGCGACTTCGACGGGCAGGCTCTCGCCCGTGATGGCGGAGGCGTCGAGGAAGGCATGCCCCTCCTCCACCGTGCCGTCGATGGCGAGATATTCGCCCTGCCGCACGATGACGAGGTCGCCCGCCCGCACCTCCGAGAGCGGGATGGCGCGCTCCGCCCCCTCCCGCTCCACCGTGACGGTGTCGGGCGCGAGGGAGAGCAGCTTCTCCACCTCCCGCCCCGTGCGGCGCTTGCTCTTGTCCTCCAACCACTTCCCGAGCGTGACGAGCGTGACGATCATCGCCGCCGACTCGAAGAAGAGCATGGGCGTCGCGGGGTCGATCGCCGCGCAAACCACGCTGTACACGAAGGACACCGACGCCCCGAGCGTGACAAGCGTATCCATGTTGGGGACGAGCCTCCACGCCGCGCGCACCCCGCTCACGAAGAAGGGATAGTTGATGCCGAGGATGAGCGCCGTGAGGGCGAGCTGGAACCCGTAGTTCCACCAGCCGTGCGGCACGATCGCCTCGTCGATCATGTGCCCCATCGAGAGATACATGACGGGGAGCAGTAGGATGAGCGACGCGAAGAACCGCACGGGCAGGGTGAGCCAGCGCCGTTTCGCGGGGCGGGCGCCGTACTCCCCCGCGCCGTAACCGAGGGAGCGGACCGCCGCTTCGATGTCCGCTCTGCCGAGACAGGTCTCGTCGAACTCCACCTCCATACATTCGCCCATGAGGGAGACGGTGCAACTGTCCACTCCCTTCAATTTGCGCACCGTCCGTTCGATGCCCGCCGCGCAAGCCGCGCAGGTCATGCCCGTGACGGAAAATTTCTGCTTCATTGAAACCTCTTGAAGAGCTCCATCAGCTCATCGATGCTCTCCATGGAGCCGTTTTGGATGTCCTTTACGAGACAGGTGTGCATGTGCCGCCCGAGCACGAGCGAGGTAAGGCTCTTCAACGCCCGATCGACGGCGGAGAGCTGGATGAGCACGTCGCCGCAGTAGCGGTCCTCCTCCACCATCCGCTTGATGCCGTTCATCTGCCCGATGATGCGGTTGAGCCGCACTTCGATGTCCCGCTTCTCCTCCTCCGTCCGTACCGTCTTTTTGCATTCGCATTCTTCCATTTTTTCTTCCTCCATACCGTTGCCCGGCATCCCGATTATATACCCCCAAACGGTATTTGTCAAGCCTTTTGCGGCAAAAAATTTGCCGTGCGGAAAAACCGCACGGCGACCGTCTTTTTGATTCGTCTATTCCGTCTGTTCGAACTCCGATTTGCCCACGCCGCAGATGGGGCAGACCCAATCGTCCGGCAATTCCTCGAAGGGCGTCTCGCCGTCATAGAGGTAGCCGCACACCTTGCATCTCCATTTTGCGGAGGACTTGGGCTCCTCCGCCACATAGGTGGGCGCGTTGACAGACGTCTTTCCTTTGAGCACCTTGTGATAGTAGGCGTACGTCATGGGCGTGCCGCCGCGGAGCATCTCGCACGATTGGATCTCGCCGAGAAAGACGGTATGCGTGGAAGTTTCGAGCTTGCCGACGACTTTGCAGGAGAACCACGAGACGCAGTCGTCGGGGACAGGCATCTTTCCGCGCACCGCATAGGGGGTGCCCGCGAACTTGTCGAAGTCGCGCGAGGAGCGGAAGCCGAATGTCCCGATGATGCGGGGGTCGCACTTCTCCCCCATCACGCACAGGGCGAATCTGCCCGTATCCTCCACGCACGCGTGGGTATGGTTGACCCGATTGAGGCTGACCGCCACCGTCGCGGGGTCGCTCGTGATCTGCATCGCGCTGTTGGCGACGCACCCGACCGGTCTGCCTTCGTCCCACGTCGTGCACAGATACACGCCGTAGGAAAGCTGATAGAGCGCCTTCGTGTCCATCTCTCCCTCCCGAAAAACAAAAAGCGGACCTCTGTCCGCTTTTGCATTACTTCTCTTCCTTCTTGGCAACGACTTCCTGACCGTCGTAATAGCCGCAGTTCTTGCAGACCCTGTGCGCGAGTTTGAGTTCGTGACAGTGCGGGCACTCCACGAGCGTGGGCGCCTCCGCCTTGTAATTCGCATAACGCTTGTTCGTTCTGCTCTTCGACTGTTTTCCCTTCGGTACCGCCATAATCCACCTCTTTTTATTAGTCGTCGCCGCAGTTCCCGCAGAGTAGCCGCGAGGGAAGCGCAAATAACAGCGAATCCCGCAGAAACTCCTCGAGCCGCACCGTTCCGTTCCGATAGCCGTACGTCTCGCCGTCGCCATTCCCGGGGACGAACAGCCCGTCCGCTTCCCCCGTAAATTCGCCCGCCGCGTCCGCAAGACACCTCGAGCACGCGCCTTTGAGCCCGTACCGCAGAGTGCCCGTCACCGACACCGAACCGTCCTCGAAGATCTCGTAGCCGAGTTCCGCCCGCACGGGAGAGGAAAATTCCGCATAGGGGATATCCAACAGCTCCGCCTCGGGATCGTATTCGAAGGAGAGCGTTCCCGCATACTCCCCGCGTGCCACTGAGATACGAACGTCGATCGTAGGAATCATTGACTTGTAAATTATAAAAAATTTGCGGGGCTTTGTCAATCTTTTTTCAAGCCTATTTCGCAGATTTTCGAAAAATCAGAGGAGAGCCGCCGTCTCGCGCGCGATGACGAGCTCCTCGTTGGTGGGAATGACCAGAATCTTCACCCGCGAATCCGCCGCCGACACGTCGTGGATGGCGCCGTCGTTGCGGTAATCGTTCTTCTTCTCATCCAGCTTGACGCCGAACGCTTCGAGCCCCGCGACGACGTCCCTTCTGATGAAGGGGGTATTCTCGCCCACGCCCGCCGTGAACACGATGACGTCCAGCCCGCCCAGCGCCGCCATGTAGGCGCCGATGTACTTCTTGCAGTCGTACACGAACATGTCGAGGGCGAGGCGCGCGCGGTCGTTCCCCTCCGCCTTGGCGGCGGTGAGATCGCGGTAGTCGGACGAGACGCCCGAGACGCCGAGCATCCCGCACTTCTTGTTGAGATAGGAGAGCCCCTCCTCCATTGTCATGCCCTTCTTGCGGCAGAGATATTCGATGGCGGCGACGTCGATATTGCCGCTGCGCGTGCCCATCGGGACGCCCGCGAGCGGCGTGAAGCCCATCGAGGTATCGATGCACTTGCCGCCCTTCACCGCCGAGATGGAGGACCCGTTCCCGAGGTGGCAGGTGATGATCTTGAGTTCCTTCGGATCCCGCCCGAGATATTCCGCCGCCGCGCCCGAGACGAACTTGTGGCTGGTCCCGTGCGCGCCGTAACGGCGGACATGGTACGCCTTGTAGTCGGTATAGTCGATGGCGTACATGTAGGCGTAATCGGGCATGGTCGCGTGGAAGGAGGTATCGAACACGAGCGCCATCTTCTTGCCGGGCATCACCGCGCGGCAGGCGTTGATGCCGAGGATGGCGGCGGGATTGTGGAGCGGCGCGAGCTCGGCGATCTCATCCATCGTGCGCATCACCTCGTCGGTGACGAGCGTGGTCTTGGTGAACGCCTCGCCCGAGGCGACGACGCGATGCCCCACCGCGTCGATCTCCTCCATCGAGGAGATGACGCCCGCCTCTTTATCGACGAGCTCTTGCAGGACGAGGGAGATCGCCTCGGTATGGTCGGGCAGTTCGCGCTCGATGACGTAGGTGTTCCCGTGCGCCTTGTGCGTGAGCTTGCCGCCGGGGATGCCGATGCGCTCGCACCCGCCCTTGGCGAGCACCGACTCGTTCTCCATGTCGATGAGTTGGTATTTGAGCGAGGAGCTCCCCGCGTTGATGACGAGAATTTTCATGCCCTTCCTCCGTTATGCCTGCAACGCCGTGATGGCGACGGCGCAGACGATATCCGCCTCCTTGCACCCTCTCGAGAGGTCGTTGAGGGGCTTCGCGAAGCCTTGGCAGATGGGACCGATCGCCTGGAAGCCGCCGAGGCGCTCGGCGATCTTATAGCCGATGTTGCCCGATTGCAGATCGGGGAAGATGAGCACGTTTGCATGCCCCGCCACCTTGGAGCCGGGCGCTTTGAGCGCGGCGACTTCGGGAACGAGCGCGGCGTCGAATTGGAGCTCGCCCTCGAGCGCGAGGTCGGGCGCCTTCTCCTTGGCGATCTTCGTCGCCTCCTGCACGAGGGTGACGAGGTCGTGCTTGGCGCTTCCCATCGTAGAGAAGGAGAGCATCGCGACGCGCGGATCCAGCCCCGCGATCTCCTTGGCGCTCTTGGCGGTGGCGATGGCGCACTCCGCGAGCCCCTCCGCGGTATAGGTGGGATTGAGCCCGCAGTCGGCAAAGACGAGCATGCCGTCGTCCACATATTTATTCTGTCCGACCATGAGGTTGAAGCTCGACACGGCGTTCACCCCGGGCGCCGTCTTGATGATCTGCAAGCCGGGGCGGAGGGTATTGGCGGTGGAGTGGCACGCGCCCGAGACGAGCCCGTCCACATCGCCGTTTTTGAGCATGAGGGCGCCGAAGAAGGTGGGGTCCTTCGCCTGTTCGAGCGCCTGTTCCTCCGTCATGCCCTTTGCCTTTCTCAGTTCATAGAGAAGATGCGCATACTCTTGCAGCTTGGGGGAGGCGGCGGGCTCGACGATCTCCACGCCCGTGAGGTCCACTTCGGGATTTTTCCCCGCGATCTCCTCGGGATTGCCGAGCAGGACGATGCGGGCGATCTTCTCGCTCACGCACTCCGCCGCGGCTTCGACCACGCGGCTGTCCTCGCCCTCGCACAGGACGATCTTCTTGTTGCGCTCCATCGCCTTTTTCTTGATCGCCTCCACGACGGTGCCGCTCTCCGCGATCTTTCTGCCCAGCTTTTTCACTGCGTTTACGAAACCTGCCATAAAAATCTACTCCCGAAACCTTTATTTTTCCCGAAAGTTCGTGTATAATGAAATTACGGGAAATTTTTTCACACGATATTATACAACCTTTTCGGCGAATTGTAAAGGCTCGGGGGACAAAAAGATGAAATTTTGTGCGGTAATTTGCGAATACGATCCCTTCCATAACGGGCACGCCTACCAGCTCAGGGAGATGAAGAAGCTCAGCGGCGCCGACGCGGCGCTCTGCCTCATGAGCGGCAATTTCACCCAGCGCGGCGAGGCGGCGATCGCGGACAAGTACACGCGCGCACGGCACGCCGTGGAGAACGGCGCCGACGCCGTGCTCGAACTCCCCGCCGCATTCGCGACGGCGCCCGCCGAACTCTTCGCGCGGGGCGCCGTGCACATCCTCGCCTCCCTCCCCTGCGTGACGACGCTCGCCTTCGGGTGCGAGAGCGGGGACAAGGAGAGCTTCCTCGCCGCCGCGCGCGCCTCCCTCGCGGAGGACAAGGCGTTCAAGGCGGCGCTCAAAGAGAACATGAAGGACGGCGAATCCTACCTCCGCGCGCGAATCAAGACGGTGCTCGCCCTCAACGGCGACGTGGACGAGAGCCTCTTCTCCTCCCCCAACAACCTCCTCGGCACCGAGTACTGCCGCGCCCTCCTCGCCGAGAAGTGCGCCGCAGAGCCCCTCCCCATCCCCCGCGTCGGGGCGGGCTATGCCGACGTCGCGCTCGGCAAGAACTTTTCTTCTGCGACCGCCCTCCGCGCCGTTTTGAGGTCGGACCCCGACAGGAAGGCGAAGCGCGCCTTGAGACGCAACCTGCCCCCCTCGGTGTTTGCAGACCTCGACGTCCGCCCCATCCCCTACGGACAGGCGGCGCTGTGCGCCCTCCTCCGCGCGGACGAGGAGACGATCGCCGCCACGCCCGATTGTTCCGAGGGCTTGGAGAACAAGCTCAAATCGCTTGCAAGGAGCAATCCCGACTACGACGGGCTGGTGCGGAAGGTGGTCTCCAAGCGGTACACCCTCTCGCGGGTGAAGCGCATCCTCATGCAGAATTTTCTCGAGATCACCTTGAAGGAGGTGCGCGCGTTCGCGGAAGCCCCCCTCTACGTGCGCACGCTCGCCGTGCGGAAGGAGCGCGCCGAGGACATCCTCGCCTCGCTCGCACAGGGGAAATTCCCCCTCGTGGTGCGCAAGAGCGACGCGCTCGCCCTCAAAAAGGAGGCGGCGGCGTGTTTCGGAATGGACATGCGCGCCAACGACCTCTATTGCGCCCTCACGGGCGTCCACCGCGGGGAATACGAGACGGTCTTTGTGGACTGACGGTTTCGCGGAGAACACGAGACAGGCTTGTGTGGACTGACGGTTTCACGCTGGGAACACGAGACGGGCTTTTGTGCGGACTGACGGTTTCGCGGAGAACACGAGACGGTCTTTTGTGCGGACTGACGGTTTCGCGGAGAACACGAGACGGTCTTTTGTGCCGAAGTAGCCGAGCATTCTATAATGTCATGTTGAGCCGAGCGCCCGCGTCCGCTGGACGCGGGCGCTCGAGTCGAAACATCTCTACCGCATTACTATAATAAGGTAGAGATGCCTCGACAGGCTCGGCATGACATAAGAGGACAAGGGCACGGTTTACCCTTTCTATTAAAATGACTCGCGCGGAGCAAAATCGCATTTTGCGGAGCGCGCCCCAATTTGCGCGGCTCGCCCGCGCTTGTTGTCGGAGCAAGCGATAGAGAGACAAAACCACGTTTCCCATCCCCGCCTATTTCCGTCGCGAAATTCTTTGCCCTTATTCTTGCCCCGCAGGGAGCTTCTCTTTGGAAGAATTTCGCGAAACTTAAAGCATTTCGCGAAACATAATAACAACAAAAAAACAAGGCAGTCGAAACTGCCTTGTTTTTTTAGGGTTTGCCCCGAGCAAAGGCGGAGCCGCCGATGCGGGGTGTGTGCCGTAACGAGCGTTACTCTGCCGGCGCGTACTCGGTATCGATGGTCTTGTTGTCGCCATCAACGACATAGTGCCAATACTTGCCCCAACCGTAGTTGGCGGTATCTTCGGGCTTGGTCTCGGCGAAGAAGTACACATTCACGTTCTGCTTAGTATCCACTTCGCCACTCGTTCTAAGCGTCACAAGCGCTTGACCGTTCACCATGAAGTCCTTATTGAACGCGCCCGCATGATAGACATTGTGCCCGCTCTCAAGCGAGTCCGCAAGACCGACGACATCCTCGCCGAGAACGTACGCGAACTTGGAGACATCTACGCCTGCTTCGACTTCATCTGCGGCGAACGCACGGAACGAAACCGCCCAATGATTGATCACATACACGCCGTGTCCGCCCAACGTGGTGAGGGCAGCGGGGGTGTCAATAGCGCCGCAAAGCGTATTGCGCTCTTCGTCTGCGTTGTACGTACCGAACGCGGTCGCACCGATGCCGAGCACGTCGCTTGCGGTGAAGGTGACCGTGGTGATCTTCTTGGCGCCATTGAACATGTTGCTCGGGATCCAATACTTCACGAGTTCCTTCGTCTCGGTGGTCTGCCCCGTGGTGCCCGTGGTCACCGCACGATAAGAAGGAACGAGGGTGACCTTCGTGAGCGTTTCGGGAAGCTCGTCATTATCGGAAGAGGAATAGCCCCAAAGTCTCCCGAGATACCACGAATTGCTCGCCGTGCCGTTCATTTCGAGGGTGAGCTCGGTGAGCGCATCGCAGCCGCTCAACACACCAGACGTACTGCTCGACACCGTAAGGGTGACGGGCAACTTCGTGAGCGACTTGCAACCCGTAAACACATTCGAGCCGATCTTCACGTCCGTCGTGTTGAAGGTGATCGCGGTGACGTTCTCGCAGTAC
>CANPXX010000021.1 GCA_947587085.1 uncultured Clostridia bacterium
CCGAGCGGGACAGCCCCGCCACCAGAAAGGTCTGTCGTTCAAATAACATACTGCACTCCTTCTCCCGCGTGCGCGGGATTTACACGAGCGGGAGCAGCAACAATGCCCCCGCCGCCGCCGTCAGAGCCGCATAGGCGAAGGCGATCTTGCCCTCCGCATAGCCGAGCTCCTGAAAGTGGTGATGGATGGGCGCCATACGGAACAGCCGCTTGCCCGTTTTTTTATAGTATATTACTTGAAGAATGACAGATATGCTTGAAAGTACAAAAGCGCCGCCGAGAATGGGAATGACGAGCGCATTGCCCGAGAAGAGCGCGATGCATGCCGCGAACCCGCCGAGGGAGAGCGACCCCGTATCCCCCATGAACACGCTCGCGCGGTTGACGTTGAAGAGCAAAAACCCGAGGAGGGCGCCCGCGAGCGCATAGCTCACCGAGGCAAGCCCGCTCCCCGTCCCCTGCACCCCCAAGAGCGCGCCCAAGAAGAGGAAGAACACCGCGCACACGGAGCCCGCGAGTCCGTCCAGCCCGTCCGTGAGGTTGACCCCGTTCACCGTCGCGACAAAGACGAGCACCCCCAGCGGGAGCATCCACCAGCCGAGGTCGCAGGAGAGCGACGTGAAAGGGATGGTGACGACGGTGAGCCCTTCGAGACAGCAATAGACGCTCGCCATGACCGCCACGGCGAGCTGGAAGAGAATCTTCTGGTAGGGGCGCAAGCCGAGGTTGTTCCCCCGCGCCCGTTTGAGCATATCGTCGAGAAATCCCACGAGGAGGTAGCCGACGCCCACCGCGAGCGCGACGAAGAAGGGCTTGTCCCGCACGGGAGCCGCCGCGAGCGCGACGACGACCGCCGCGAGCACGAACGCGAGCCCGCCCATCGTGGGAGTGCCCCCCTTGTCCTTATGTTCCTTCACATAGGAGAGGATATTCTGCCCCGCGCCCGCCCGTTTGAGAACGGGGATGAGCGCCGCGCACAGAAGAGCGGAGAGCGCGAACGAGCAAAGAAAGATGAGAAGAATGACCCGCATCACGACTGCTTCCCGAGAATGGACTCTATCACATCTTTGTCGTTATAGCTGTATTTTATTCCCATGATCTCCTGCTCGCGCTCCCCGCCCTTCCCCGCGATGAGGAGCACGTCGTCCGCTTTCAGCCGCGAGATCGCAAACCCGATCGCCGCCTCGCGGTCCTCCATCGCGAGATAATTTTCCGAAACGGGACGAAAGCCCGCCTCGATCTCCGCGATGATGGCGACGGGGTCCTCATAGCGCGGATTGTCCGAGGTGAGGATGGAAAAATCGGCATGTCTCGCCGCGATCTCCCCCATCTTGGGACGCTTCCCCCTGTCGCGGTTGCCGCCGCACCCGAAGAGCACGATGAGCCGCCCCTTGCAGTGTTCGCGCAGGGCGCACAGCGACTTTTCCAGCCCGTCGGGCGTGTGCGCGAAGTCCACGAAGATCTCCGCGCCGCGCACGGAGGCGACGCGCTCCAACCGCCCCTCCACCCGCGCCGACGACAGCCCGCGCGAGATCGCCTCCGCCGAGACCCCCATCGCCCGCGCCGCCGTCGCCGCCGCGAGCGCGTTGTACACGTTGTGCCGACCCGTCATGCCGAGCTCCGCTTCCACGAGCTCATCCTCGAGGTTGAGAAGGATCCGCGCGCCGCGGATGGTCTCCCGCTCCACGAGCGCGAAGTGGTCGGCGGGCGTCTCCAATCCATAGGTGCGGCAGGGCACGCCGCACCCGAGCAGGGAGCGCGCGAAGGCGTCGTCGGTGTTGAGCACCGCTTCCCTGCACTGCGCGGGCGTGAAGAGCGCCGCCTTCGCCCTGCCATACTTTTCCATGTCGCCGAAGAAGTCAAGGTGGTCCTGCGTGAGGTTGGTAAAGACCGCCTCCGCGAAGCGGATGGGCAGGACCTTCCTCAGCGCGAGCGCATGCGCCGAGACCTCCATCGCCACCACCTCCACGCCCGCGCGCCGCATGTCCGCGAGGAGGGAAAAGAGATTTACGGGATCGGGCGTGGTGAGCTCAGGCGGGACCGAGATCCCGCCGTACCGCGCCCCGAGCGTGCCGATGAGCCCGACGTTTTTCCCCGCCTCCGAAAAGATAGAATAGAGCATGTGCGCGACGGTCGTCTTGCCGTTCGTCCCCGTCACGCCCACGATTTTCATCCCGCGCTCGGGGTGTCCGTAGAACAGCGCGGCGATCTTCGCCATGGCGGCGCGCCCGTCCTTCACGACAAGGCGCGGAAGATCTGTCTCCACGTCGTGTTCGCAGACGATGGCGGCAACGCCCCGCCTCTCCGCCTCCTCCGCATATTCGTGCGAATCTTCATGCGTGCCGCGGAAGCAGAAAAAGAGATCCCCCTCCCCCGCCACGCGGCTGTCGGTGCACAGGGAAGAGATCTCCGCGTCCCCGCCGCACAGCGTTCCTCCCGTCTCTTTTGCAAAATCGGATAGCTTCATCGGCTTGCCTCCACAGGAGATAGATTCATGATTTTGATGATCCCTTCGAAGATCTCGCGGGCGCACGGCGCGGCGACGGTACTGCCGTAATAGCTGCCCTGCGGTTCATCGACGATGACGAGGGCGAGATACTCGGGCGCGTCGGCGGGGAAATATCCCACGAACGAGGAGACGTACTTCCCCTGCGCGATGCGCCCGTTTTCATACTTCTGCGCCGTGCCCGTCTTGCCAGCCACGCGGTATCCCTCGATATACGCCTTCTTGCCGCTCCCGTCGCGCACCACGCCTTCCAACATGCCCGAGAGCACCTCCGAAGTTTTTTCGCTGACCGTCCGTTTGAGGAGGGACGGGCGGATGGTCTCGCGCACGGAGCCGTCGTCCGAAAAGATCTCCTTTACGAGGCGGGGCGCATAGTAGAAGCCGCCGTTGACGGCGGAAGCCGCCGCGCAGGCGAGTTGCAGGGGCGTGACGGCGATGGACTGCCCGAAGCCGACGCGCGCGAGGTCGCAATCGCGGAGCGTACTCTCGGGCAAAAGCATCCCGATGGATTCTCCCGAAAAATCGACGCCCGTCGCCCGCCCGAAGTTGAAGGCGGAGAGGTAGCGATAGAAGGTCTCTTTCCCGAGCGCGAGCGCGATGTCCACGAAACAGGGGTTGCAGCTGTTGTTGAGCGCCTCCGCGAGCGTCTGGTTGGCATGCTTTCCGTTTGCGTGGTCGCTCCAACAGCGGATGGTCGTGCCGTCCACCGTGCGGGTGCGGGAGCTCGGGAACACATGGTCGGGCGCAAGCGCGGCGGGATTGCCCCGCAGATACTCCTCGATGGTGGCGGCGGCGGTCACGATCTTGAAGGTGGACCCCGGCTCGTACACGTCGGAGACGAGGCTGTTGCGCGAGAGCGCATTGAGCGAGGCGAGGTCGTCGCGCGGGATCTCGTTGAGGTCGTACGAGGGAAGATTGACCATCGCGAGCACGGAGAAGTCCCGCGGGTCGAGCACCACGCACCGCGCGGCGCGCGCCGCGTTCTCTTCGAGCGCCCTTCCCATCACCTCTTCCGCGAGCGCCTGTATGCGATAGTCCAGCGTCAGCCGAAGGTTGAGCCCGTCCGTCGCGGGGATGTAAGCCGCCGTAGCGCCCTCGAGGTCCACGCCCACGAGATCGGTCTCGAAGAGAATCTCCCCGCTTTTCCCCGCGAGGAAGTCGTTATAGTACTGCTCCAATCCCGTCGTCCCCGAGCGGTCGAAGGCGGTGAAGCCGAGCGTCTGCTCCGCAAGCGCGCCGTGCGGGTATACGCGCACGTCGTTCCGTGCATAGTACACGCCCGCAAGTTCGTTGGCGGCGATGCGCTCCACCGTCTCCTTTTCGGCGCGGCGCCTGAGCACGATCTCCGATTTCCGCTTGTCCGTCAATTTTGCGAGGACGTTTTCGAAGGAATCGCCGAGCAGGTCGGAGAGCAGTGCGGCGCTCCCCTCCGCGTCGGTGACGGCGTTTGCGCGCGCATACACGCTGTAATTGAGACGGTTGCCCGCGAGGAGCTCGCCGTTGCGGTCGAGGATGTCCCCCCGCCCCGCGTTCACGGGAATCTCCCGCGTCCATTGGTCGATGGCTCGGTAGTGCAGTTCGTCCTCCCAGATCACCTGTATGTAGAAGAACCGCATAAGAAAAATGCAAAAAAGAAAGGTTATCGCCACGAGCACGGCAAATAACCTCTTTTGTAAGACAGAAAGCGAAAATTCCGTCCGTTTGATCGAATTGTTCCTCCCGAGGGGGCGGTCCCCGTCAGTCCTTGACCATCCCGTGCCCCTCCGCCCATTCCTGCACGGAATCCGTATCGGTGATGTCCTCGATCTTATTCTCGAGCTGGCGGACCTGTTGCGTGACGTTGCCGAGACGGAGCTGCTTGGAGGCGATGCTCGCGTCGAGCGACCCGAGGAGAGCCGTGTTCACGCAGATCGCGACGAACGCGATCACGATGACGGCGGCAACGACGGCGAGCGCCACCTTCATGCGCGTGGAGAGCGCCTGAAAGAAGGATACCTTAGTTCCCTCGGCGAGCGCCTCCGCCTCCGTCTGCGCCGCGGGGCGGCGGATGGTGTCCATCGTGCGGGCGGTGGGCATCGCGTCCTCTTCCGACATCGCGTCGGCGGGCGCGAGAGTCTGCGCGGGCGAAAGAGTCTGCGCGGGCGCGTCCTGTACGGGCGTGCCGCCGCGGTAGACCACGTTGTCGAAGAGCGTGGCGGCGCTTGCGGGCGCGGAAGGCATGCGGGGCGCGATCCGCTCGGGCTCCGCAGGGCGCGTTGCGGGCGCGGGACGCTCCTCACGGACGGGTTCGCGCACGGGAGACGGCATGGCGTCGGCGGGCGCTTGCGTCACGTTCCCTTCGAGAAGTCTGCGATAATTTTCCGCGATGCGCTTCTTGTGCTCGCGCTTCTGCGTTTCCACATAGTCGGTCTGTCTTTCCAACACTGCAAGCTCAGCCATTTTCCCAGCTCCTTATATCGTATTCGTTCTCTCGCCCCTTCATGCCTCCAATCGGCGGGCGATTCTCAGTTTTGCGCTCTTACTGCGGGGGTTTTCCGCGATCTCCTCTTCCGACGCCGTCAGCGGCTTCCTGCCGACGGGTTCGATCTCCCGCTTCTTCCCGCATACGCATACGGGGAAATTTTTGGGACAGGTACAATCGGTGCTCAAATCGCGGAACGCCTGTTTGACGATTCTGTCTTCGAGGGAGTGGAAGGTGAGCACGCACCCCCTTCCCTCGGGTCTCAATCTTCTCAAAAGTCCGACGATACATTCATACAGCCCGTCGAGCTCTCCGTTCACCTCGATGCGGATGGCTTGGAATACCTTCCTCGCACATGCCGCCGAACGGTATCTCGGGGGGATCCCCTCTTCCACGAGGGCTTCGAGTTCGCCCGTCGTACGGATGCGTCCCTTCCCGCGCGCCAACGCAATTTTTCTCGCGATCGGCGCCGCGAACGCCTCTTCCCCGTATTCCCGAAAGAGACGGACGAGCCGCTCTTCGGAATATCCGTTCACCACCTCTTCCGCCGTCAGGGCGTTCCGCCTGTCCATGCGCATGTCGAGGGGTGCGTCCTTCTTGCGGTAGGCGAACCCGCGCGCTTCGTCGTCGATCTGATGGGAAGAGACCCCGAGGTCGATCACAAAGCCGTCGAGCTTGTCCACTCCCTCTTCGCCAAGAACGCGGGCGAAGTTCTTGAAATCGGTGCGATGCAGAGATACTCTGTCCGAAAAGGGCTCCAAGCGCTTGGTCGCCTCGGCGATCGCCTCGTCGTCCTTGTCCGTCCCGATGAGCCGCGCACCCGCTTCCGCCTCGAGGATGGCGCGGGAATGTCCGCCCCCGCCCAACGTGCAATCGAGATACACCCCGCCGCGCCGAAGGCACAGTCCGCGGACCACCTCGTCCACCATGATGGGACGGTGATATTCGCCCATCAGAACGGTATCACGCGGAACGCCTCGTCGAGCGGCATGTTCTCCGTCTCCTGCTCGAAGCGCTCGGGCGCCCAGATTTCGATGTAATCGCCCATCCCGATGCAGAGCACGTCCTTCTTGATGCCCGCATGCGTGCGCATCGCGGCGGAGAGAACGATTCGGTTCTCCGTATCTTCCACGACTTCCTCGATGCGGCTGAGGATGAGACGCTTGGCGGTCATGCGATCGGTCTGGTCGGAGCGGACGGCGAGGAGATCCTCCATGCGCGTTTGAAGCCCGCTCTCCGTGACGACCGCGATACACCCCTTTGTGTAGCGGACGAAATAGAGCGTCTCGCCGACCGGGAAACCCGCCCGAAATCTCTTGGGAATGCGTATTCTGTTTTTCCCGTCGAGCTGATGGCTGACAGTTCCCGTAAAGAACATAGAAGTACCCTTGCTCCGTGATAGCAAGAGTATAGCACAGGTTTTGTCCACTGTCAACCACTTTGAGAAAAATTTCTGAAAACTTTTTGCAAAACCTTTTTATTTAAGTAAAACAAATGTTTGAATTATAGACAAATTCATTGATTTTTTTCCCACTTCCGAGAAAAATCACCCCTTTTTCCCGCGAATTATCTGCATTTTGGCTTAAACAATTGTTCGTTTTTTGCAACGCGTCCGAGTGGTCGTCTGTCCCTGCCTTTTTCATTGAAACCGCCCTTTTCGCCGTTCCCATGATGCCGTCGTACACCTTGCACCCATAGTGCGCGGCGATGCGCGGCGCGACCCAGACGTAATGGGTACAGCCGAGCACCACGCCGTCGAACCTGCCATCGGGAAGGAAACGGGCGACGTCGAAGCCTTCTCCCCTCCCAAGACTCCCCTCGATGGCGCCCGCGAGCCCGTCCGCGGGACAAACGGTGAAGCGGCACGCGGGGAAACGGGCGATGAGCCGACGCAGCCGCTCGCTCTCCGCGGTGCGGCGCGTGGCGAGCACGAGGACGTCCGAGCACTCCCCCGCCGCGCTCTTCACGGCGGGCTCCATGCCCACCACGGGGAAAGGAAACTCGCTGCGCATCCTATCGAGGCAGACCGCCGAGGCGGTGTTGCAGGCGAGGACGGCGACGTCCACGCCGCACGCCCCGAGCGCGCGGAGCCCCTCCCGCACGAAGCGGACGATCTCCTCCGCCCCGCGTTCGCCGTAGGGCGCGCGCAGGTTGTCGCCGTAATAAAAATATGTTGCGTCGGGCGCCAGAGATAGACAGGCGCGGAGCACGTTCAAGCCCCCCACGCCGCTGTCGAAGATCCCCACGCGCAAGCCGTCTGTCCGCAATCGGCGCCTCCTTTTTGCGATTTTCGGAAAAATTTTGCAGCGAACCCTTGAAAAACAGTTTACATCACCGAAATTTTATGTTAAAATAGCTGAGATTTCAAGACAAGGACAACAGAAGGAGTAAACACCGTGCCCAACATCAAATCCGCTAAGAAGCGCGTGCTTGTGACCGAAAAGAAAACGCAGGAGAACAAGGCGCTCAAATCCGCCCTCAAAACGCAAATCAAGAAGTTCCTCACCGCCGTGAACGCGGGCGACAAGGAACAGGCGACCGCCCTCTACCCCGCGACCGTTTCGGCGATCGATTCCGCCGCGAGCAAGGGAATCCTGCACAAGAACAATGCCGACAACAAGAAGGCTAAGCTCGCCAAAAAGCTGGCGGCGCTCAACGCCTGAGCCGAACGCTTTTCTCCGCCCGTGCAAAAGCACGGGCGTTTTTTTGTTCTCTTTTCTTTCCTTATTTATTCTATTCCGCGCGCGCGCGATTCTCCCCTCTTCCCCCCTCCCGTTTTTCCGCCCCTCCCGCGGGAAAAGGTTCGGTCCGATTTTTTGAAAATTCTTGCGGATTCCCCCGCGAAACAGTTGACATTTCTCTCTCTTTATACTATACTGCCCTGCGTGTTTCGTTTATTTTTATTAAACTTCCCGTTTAATTTCACGAGAGTTTCGTAAAAAGAGGCGAAAAGTTTACACATACTAAACTTCGGAGGACGGAATGGAACTCGGCGCCAAACTGAGGGACATGAGGCAGGAGAAGAATCTCACGCAAGAGGAACTCGCCGACCGATGCGAACTCACCAAGGGATACATCTCGCAATTGGAAAACGACCTCACGAGCCCCTCCATCGCGACCCTGCGCGACCTTTTGAATGCGCTCGGGAGCACGCTTTCGGACTTCTTCCGCGAAGAGCCCGAAGAGAAGATCGTCTTTCCCGTTGCGGAGTACATCGAGAAGGTCTCGGACGGGATGCGCTGGAATTGGGTGATCCCCAACGCGCAGAAGAACATGATGGAGCCCGTGCTCGTGGAGCTCGACGCGGGCGCGTCCACGCAGACCGACTTCCCCCACGAGGGCGAGGAGTTCGGCTTCGTGCTCGAAGGGAAAATTGCCGTCGTGCGGGACGGGAAGAGTCATCCCGCCAAGCGGGGCGAAAGTTTTTATTTCACCGCGAACAAGGAACACTTCATCCGCAACACGGGCAAGAGCAAGGCGAAATTCCTCTGGATCTCCACGCCCCCCAATTTTTAACAGACGACAAAGGAGCTTGATTATGGCGGAACACATCATCGAACTGCAAAACGTCACCAAGTACTTCGACGACAACCTCGTGATCGACAACGTGAGTTTTTACGTCAACAGAGGCGAGTTCATCACCTTTCTCGGTCCCTCGGGCTGCGGAAAGACGACGACGCTCCGCATGATCGCGGGATTCGACCTTCCCACGAGCGGAAAGATTCTTTTGAACGGCAAGGATATTTCCCTTCTGCCGCCCAACAAGCGTCCCGTGAACACCGTGTTCCAGCGGTACGCCCTCTTCCCCCATCTGAACGTATTCGAAAACATCGCGTTCGGGCTCAAATGCAAGCGGGTGACGAACACCTATCGCAACGACAAGGGCGAAGAGTATGTAAGGCGCGAAAAGCTCACCAAGAAGGAGATCGCCGACAAAGTCAAAAAGGCGCTCGAACTCGTTGACCTCGAAGGGTTCGAAAAGCGCTCCATCTCCACCCTCTCGGGCGGACAGCAGCAGCGCATCGCCATCGCCCGCGCCATCGTGAACGAACCCGAGATTCTTCTGCTCGACGAGCCCCTCGGCGCCCTCGACCTCAAAATGCGCAAGGAGATGCAGATCGAGCTCAAAGAGATCCATAAGCGGCTCGGCATCACCTTCATCTACGTCACGCACGATCAGGAGGAGGCGCTCACGATGTCGGACACCATCGTGGTGATGTCGGACGGCATCGTCCAGCAGATCGGCACGCCCACCTCCATCTACAACGAGCCCGCCAATACCTTCGTCGCCGACTTCATCGGCGAAAGCAACATCTTCAACGGGAAGATGGTCGGCGCGCGCAAGGTGCGCTTCTGCGGCAAAGATTTCCCCTGCGTGGACGACTTCGAACAGAACGAGACGGTGGACGTCGTCGTCCGTCCCGAGGACATCACGATGTGCGCGCCCGAGAAAGGGATGCTCGCGGGCGAGGTCATTTCCGTCGTGTTCAAGGGCATCCACTATGAGATCACCGTACAGGTCGGGAAATACGAGATCGTCGTCAGCAGTACGGAGAGCCGCAAGGAGGGCGAAAAGATCGGCTTGACGGTCGCCCCCGACGGCATCCACCTCATGAAGCCGAAGTACACCACCAACCTCTTCGACGGCGTCATTACCAAGCGCAACACGGTGAAGTTCGCCGACGGGGAATTCGAATGCGACGTGACCCGACTTTACCCCGGGAGCCGCCTCGACGACGAGGACTACCTCATCACGGCGGACGGGCAGAAGCTCGACCTCACGGATACCGAGGTGCGCGTCGAGGTGCTTCCCGAGGACATCACCATCAGCGACGACGCCGAAGCGGGCGGCACGACGGGACACATCATCTCCATCATCTATAAGGGCGACCACTACCGCCTCATCGTGCGCACCGAGGAGGAAGAGGAAGATTTCGTCATTCCCACCGACGATCTGTGGAACGAGAACGACCTCGTCTCCGTCGTCATTCCGAAGGAGAAGATACGGCTCTCGCTCAAACATACGGAGGAGAAGAAGAGATGAAGATTCCCCGTTTTTCGAGAAAGACGCTGTGCATCCCCTACGCCGTCTTTTTGGTGTTTTTCGTCATCATCCCCATGCTCGTCATTCTCT
Organism: uncultured Clostridia bacterium; assembly: GCA_947587085.1. GTDB lineage: Bacteria > Bacillota > Clostridia > Christensenellales > Borkfalkiaceae > Gallimonas. The sequence continues at coordinate 10,101 of CANPXX010000021.1, forward strand.
TTTACGCGTTTACGGACAAAGAGATGCACCTCTCCTTCCACAACTTTATCCGCTTTTTCTCCGACCCCACCAAGCTCTCCACCATCGTCTATTCGCTCGTGATCGCACTCATCACGACCGTGGTGTGTCTGCTCATCGCCTATCCCGTCGCGTATATCCTCGCGCGGAGCACCCTCAAACGCAAGTTCGTCATTTTGATGCTGTTCGTCATGCCCATGTGGATCAATTTCGTCCTGCGCGTGAATGCCCTGCGCGAGATCTTCAATTCGCTCGCCTCCGCGCCCGGGATGGAATGGCTCGGAAGCGCCAACTACTTCAAGACGGTGTTCGGCATGGTGTACGACTTTCTGCCCTTCATGATCCTCCCCCTCTACACCACCATGCAGAAGATAGACCCCTCGCTCTATGAGGCGAGCGCCGATCTCGGCGGGAGCGGCGCCACGAGCTTCTTCCGCGTGACCCTGCCCCTCTCCATGCCGGGCATCATGAGCGGCGTGACGATGGTGTTCCTCCCCTCCATGACGAACTACGTCGTCTCGGACATGCTCGGAAACGCGAAGGTGACCATCATCGGCAAATTCATCTATGAGTACTTCGGCTCCGATTGGCACATGGGCTCCATGGTCGCCCTCATCCTGCTCATCGTCGTATTTCTATCGACGTGGTTCTCGGGCGGGTTCAAATCGGAAGAAAACGTGCGGGGGGCGAACTTATGAACAAACGCGCTCTGTTGAAAAAATGTCTTGCGGCGGCGTTCGTGGGGCTGGTGCTCCTTCTGCTCTACGCCCCCATCCTCCTGCTCGCCGTTTACTCCTTCAACTCCGTGGACCTCATCGGCACATGGGGAGACTTCTCCTTCCGCCACTACGCCAAGCTCTTCGGCGACCCCGTCATCCTCGAGATGATCGGGAATACCCTCCTTCTCGCGGTGATCGCGGCGTCGCTCTCCACACTGCTCGGCACGACGGGCGCGCTCGGCATGTACTATTGCAGACGGCGCACCAAGGCGCTCGTGCACGGCGCCTCGCAGATTCCCATCATCAACGCGGAGATCGTCACGGCTCTCGCGCTCGCCGTCACCTTCGTGGCGGTCGGCGTATCCAAGTCGTACTTCACCCTCCTCATCGGACACATGGTCATATGCACGCCCTTTGTCGTGCTCTCCGTCATGCCCAAGCTCAAACAGATGGACAACTCCCTCTACGAAGCGGCGCTCGACCTCGGTGCCTCGCCCGCCAAGGCGCTCTTCCGCATCGTGCTCCCGCAGATCATCCCCGGCGTAATTTCGGGCTTCATGCTCGCGATCACCCTCTCCCTCGACGACTATATCGTCACTGTCTATACCCGCCCCGCGGGCTTCGAGACGATCTCCACCTATGTGTACAATGCGACGACCAAGGGCAATGCGCACACGGCGGAGGTGCTCTCCTCCTTCTGGGCGCTCACGACGATCATCTTCCTCGTCATCGTGCTCTTCGTCGTCGTATCCAATCTCAGCGGTCTGCGCCGCAAAAAGGAGGCAAAGTGATGAAAGGGACCCGCACGGCGAGCGTCGCTCTCGCAGTTACCCTCCTCCTCCTCTCGCTCTCCATGCTTACGGGCTGTTCGGGCAAACGCGCGGAGGTCGTTCTCCGCGTCTATAATTGGGAGGAATACATCGACGAGGGCGGCGAAGGCGCCTTCCTCTTCGACTTCATGCACGAATTCGACGACAACGGAGAGGTCGTGCTCGGCGCCGACGGCAAGCATGTGCACATCCGCGACGGGCTCGTGGACGAGGACTACGAGGAATGGTACACCTCCGCCATGGGCGTTCCCCTCGACGAGGAGGGACCCTCGATGATCGACGACTTCGAGCGTTGGTACGAAAAGCAGTACGGCGTCTCCGTCAAAGTGGAATATTCCACCTTCGGTACCAACGAGGACATGTACAACGAGATCGTGCTCGGGAACGAATACGACCTTCTCTGCCCCTCCGACTACATGATCATGAAACTTGCCGCCGAGGGACGTCTCGAAAAGTACGACAGCACCTTCTTCGACGAGAGCATCGAGGAGAACTACTACATCCGCAACGTCTCCCCCTACATCCGCGAGAAGTTCGAGACGAACGCGGGGCTCGAGACGGCGGAGGGCGCGCCGCGGTGGAGCGAATACGCCGCGGGCTACATGTGGGGAACGACGGGATTCGTGTACAATCCCGCGGCGGTCTCCCGCGAAGAGCTCGACGAAAAGGGCTGGCAGGTGTTTATCGATCCCGCCTATTCCAACAAGATCACGGCGAAGGACAACGTCCGCGACACCTATTTCGCGGCGCTCGGCGTGGCGTTCGAGGACGAGCTCCTCTCCCTCGACCGCACAGATCTCGGCTACAACGCCTCGCTCACCCGCTACTTCAACGCGACGGACGAGGAGACGATCTCCCGCGTGGAGCCCGTCCTCATGCGCATCAAGGACAACATTTACAGCTTCGAGACGGATACGGGCAAGGCGGATATGGTGAACGGCAAGATCTGGCTCAACTATGCTTGGAGCGGCGACGCCGTGTATGCGATGGACCTCGCCGAATCCGAGGACGACACCGAACTCGCCTTCTATGTGCCGAAGGCGGGCTCCAACCTCTTCTTCGACGGCTGGGTGATGCCGAAGGGCGTGACGGAACGCAAGACAAAGCACGCGGCGCAGGCGTTCGTGAACTTCCTCTCCATGCCGCAGAACGCCATGCGGAACAGCTACTACATCGGCTACACCTCGGTGATCTCGGGAGAAAACGACGAAATGCTCGACTATGCGGATTACTTCTATGGCGTCGATCGGGATTACGAGGAGAGCGTGAAGTACGACCTTAGCTACTTCTTCGGCGACGCCGCGGAGATCTACACCATCCCGTCGCAGGCGATGGACCGCCAGCTGTTCGCCCAATTCCCCCCCGCCGACGTGATCGAACGCTGTGCGGTGATGGACTATTACGGCGAAGAGGCGACCGTCCGCATCAACGAGCTTTGGTCGCGCGTCAAGGCGGAGACCCTCGACGCATGGGCGATCATCGTCATCTGCGTCACGGTCGCGGCGATCGTCATCGGCGTCGTGGCGGCAAAATTCGGCGGGAAGATCGATTTCTTCCGCAGAAAGCCGAAGAAGGGATACTCGCTCGTCAAACAAGAACAGGATCGGGGAGACTGATCTTCCCCGCAAACGAACTGCCGCCCGACCTCTTCGGTCGGGCGGCTCGCTCTATTTTTTTCGCTTTTCCATGGAGAGCAACTGCAATTCCCGTTCCCCCACCCAGCATCGGACGATGGGCGCGGAGCGGAGCTTGTTCTCCGCGCGCACCTTGACGTGCTCGCCGTCCGCCATGCCGTGCAGGGTGACGATCTGATACCGATACCCCGCGAACTCGTCCTCGAGGCGCCCGCCGATCGTGAGCTTGGCGGAAAAGCTGTTCAGCAAAACTTCGATCTCGTATGTCCCTATGTGAAAGACGCCGCGCCAACATCTGTGCATAGACCGATTCGCGTACACGAGCACCAGCACAGTGAGCACAACGCACAGCGCAACGCACGCGAGGCTCATCCAAATCGCCAAACCGGGGGGAAGCCCCTCTTCCTCAGCAGACTCGGCAAGCAATGCACACCAAAGATTCATCCTATTCCCTCCGCTCTCTCCGCCGTCCGTGCGGCTACGTCAATTCGACCGCTTCGGCGAAGAATTTTCTATATTTATGCCACGCATAGTACTTTGCTCTTACAAGTTTTCAACAATTTCAACTTGATTGTTGTGGAAAAATCCAGAAAATGCGCACTCCGCTTGCGCGCGTTCGAAGAAGTCCGCCTGCACAAAGACCGTCTTTCCCGCGATCGATTCGAGGCGCGCCGCCTTGATGTAGAGATTGCCGACGAGGCAGGACTGCACCGCGCGGATCGCCTCGTCGTCCCCCTCATAAAACCCGCGCACCAGCGCGCTGTCGCGGGTGGAAAATCCCGTGAGAACGAACTGCGCGGAGTACAGATCGCGGATCTTGGCGAGATCGCCGAGGCAGGTCACCCCCACGACGTCCGCGTCCCCGCCGAGAATCCTGTCCTCCGTCTCCCGCTGTTGTCTGCGTTTGTCCAACGCGACGAGCACGATCTGCAAAATGCCCGTTGCGCCGATCGCTCCCCAGCAGAACCCGTGGAGGATGCGGACGCCCGCGCCGCCCTCCTCCCCCTCGTGGACGAGGATGAGGAGAAGAATCGCGACGGCATACACGGCGAAGCAGACGCCGCAGAGGGGAAGATTGCGGCGGTTCATTCCTCTTTCTCCTTCTTTTTCTTGCGCTTTTTCACGCATTCGGTCAGCAGATATTCGATCTGCCCGTTGAGCGAGCGGAAGTCGTCCTCCGCCCACTCGGCGAGGTCGGAAAACAGCTTCGGGGAGAGCCGAAGCGGAACTTGTTTTTTGTTTTCCGAATCCTTCATAGTCCCTTCCTTATTTCCCGAACATGATGCGCTCGCTCGAAAGCATTGCGGAGATGATCCACACCGCAAGCGCGGTAAACAACAGGTTGACGCCGACGCTCACAAGCGCTTGCCACACGGGAAGCGCGCCCGTCAGAATGGTCTGCATCACGGCAACGGCGTTGAGGAGCGGGATCGCCGTCACCCAATCCCCCACCGAAATGAAGCCCGATACGAGGGATACGACCATGACGACGATCATGAGAACGCTCGTATATGCCGAAGCCTCTTTGAGCGACCTCGAATAGGCGGAGACGATGGAAATGAGCGACACGATGAGCGGCACCGTGCTCACGATGAGCGGGAACAGCAACAGATAGCTCGCCGCCGAATATTCCCCGAACACGTCCATGGAGACGTTCATAAGGCGGGGCATGGAGAGCGCGACGCCCAAGAAGCTCGAGGCGGCGCCGATCGACGCGATACAGCTCAGCGCGACCACCTTCGCGAGCGCGATGTGCGAGCGGCGCACCGACGTGACGAGGATGGTGGAGAGCGTTCCGCGCTCCTTCTCCCCCGCCACCGCTTCCAGCGTCACCGACATACAGGCGGAGAACACGAGCACCGCCATGAGGAGCGGAAGAATCTGGCTCATGATCTGCGCGCCCAGCTCGGCGTCCGCGCGGACGGATACCCGTTCGACGGTGAACCGCGCGCCGATCTCTTGGAGGACGGCGCCCGCCAGCATGGCGAAGGCGGCGCTCTCGTCGTTTTGCAGATCGTAATAGATCTCCACGGAGGGACGTTCCGCGGCGTCGAACCCGTCGGAGAATACGACAAGCGCCGCAACGTTCCCCTCCTTCACCTCGCGCTTCGCCGCTTCGAGGTCGTCGGCGGGGAGCCACTCCACCGTGGAGCCGCCCGCCGCGATCGCCGCCTCCACCGCGGCGACCGTCTGCGATTCGCCCGACAAATACGCCCTGAACGAATAGGTCGCGTCCTCCTCCCCGTCCGAGGAGACGATGCTCCCCAAGACGGAATAGAGGATGAAGATGAGGAGCCCGGGCAGGAGCATGGTGACGATGAGCCGCGGGTCGTGAAAAAAGCGGAAAAATTCCTTTCGGATGAGCGCGCCGAGCTTCATAGTTCCTCTCCCTTGACGGCGTGATAGAGATCGAAGAAGGCGGTCTCCAACGACTTCTCCCGCGTGAATTCCCCGAGGGGCGCGTCCGCGATCATGCGGCCGTCGATGATGATGCCGACGCGGTCGCACAGCTTTTCCACCAGCGAGAAGATGTGAGTGGACAAAATCACGCTCTTCCCCATCGCCCGAAGCTCGGCGAGGAAGTCGGTGACCACCTTCGCCGTCAAAACGTCCAGCCCGTTGGTGGGCTCATCGAAGATGACGACATCGGGGTCGTGCACGATGGAGACGACCAGCGAGACCTTTTGCGTCATGCCCGTAGACAGATTCTTCACCTTCACGCCCGCGAACCGATCGATGCCGAAGCGCGAAAACAGCTCCCGTTTGCGCCGCGCCAAGACCGCCTTCTCCACCCCGTGCATGGCGCCGAAGAAATCGAAGAGATAATCGGGCGTGAAAAAACTTTCCAATTTGAGTTCGCCCGTCATGAACCCGATCTTGTCGCGGACCCGCCCGGGCTCGCGGACAACAGAGTGTCCGCATACGAACGCGTCGCCCGCGTCGGGGCGGATGAGGGTGGAGAGCATACGGAGCGTCGTCGTCTTGCCCGCGCCGTTCGGTCCCAAGAGCCCGTAGATCTCGCCCCGATAGGCGGAGAAGTCCAGCCCGTCCACGGCGATCTGCCGCGTCTTTGAGGTATGTTCTATCCGCCGCAGTTTCGCGGAGAGCGGGAAGGACTTACAGAGCCCCTCTGCCCGCACGATCTCCTCCGCCTTTACTTCCATATGCCGTCCTCCCGAGGGCGGAACGCCGCGGCAAAGAGCCGCGGCGCGCCGATCAATAGATCGTACCGCTGTTCACGATGGGTTGCGCGTCCTTGTTGCCGCACAGCACCACCAACAGATTTGAGACCATCTGCGCCTTTCTCTCGTCGTCGAGCTCCACGATGTTCTCGTCCGAAAGTTTGTTGAGCGCCATCTGGACCATGGAGACCGCGCCCTCCACGATCTTCTGCCGCGCCGCGATGATCGCCGACGCCTGTTGGCGCTGCAACATCGCCGCCGCGATCTCGGGCGCATAGGCGAGGTGGGAGATGCGCGCTTCGAGAATCTCGATGCCCGCCATCAGCGTACGTTGCTGGATCTCGCCGCGCAACACGTCCGCGATCTCCTGCGCACTGCCGCGGAGCGACTTCTCGTCGCCGTTGGAGGAGACGTCGTACGGGTACTGCCGCGCGACCTGTCTTATCGCCGCGTCGCACTGCGTGGAGATATACGCCATGTAGTTCTCCACATTGAATACGGCGCGGGCGGTATTGGTGATGCGCCAGATGACGACGACGGAGATCTCGATGGGATTGCCCTCCTCGTCGTTGACCTTCTGTTTATCGTTGTTGAGGGTCATCGCCTTCAACGAAAGTTTGCGGGAGGTCCCCATCGCGATCCGCGCGGGATTGACAGCCGAACAGAACGGATTCACCCAGAAGAATCCCTCCCGTTTGAGCGTCCCGTAGTATTTCCCGAACAGCGTAAAGACGTAAGCCTCGTTGGGTTGGAGCAATTTGAAGCCGCTCAAAAGCAACACGGCGGCAATGATGGCCACCGCCCCCGCAGCGATCAAGACGGGATGGATCAGCGCGGCAAGTATGCAGAACGCGATTCCCGCAACGAGGAGCGCCAACGCGATCGCCAACATGAGCCACCCGCTCTTCTCCCGTGCAGGGCGCTCGTCGATCCTGTCGAACTCCTTCACATTCAGTTCACGATTTTCCATATCTTCCCTCCGAAAAGTGATATCATTTTGATATCATCATAATAGCACCCGCGACCTCGCTTGTCAAGTGTTTGGAGGAAAATTTTTCCGATTTTCGTACGAAAAAAAGAGCGCAAGGCGCGCTCCTTTGACCTATTTATATGGGACAAAGCGGGCGGGCGCTCAGCGGAGCAAGCGCCCGAGGATGGCATAGCATGCGAGTTTGCAGTGCTCGTAGGTAAGACCGCCCTGAAAATAGGCGGTATAGGGGGCGCGGATGGGCGCGTCGGCGGAGAGCTCGATGCTCGCGCCCGCGTTGAACGTCCCTGCCGCCATGATGACTTTGCAATCGTACCCCGGCATATCCCACGGTTCGAGCTTTACAAAGCTGTCCACGGGGGAGACGTCCTGTACCGATTGGATGAACGCCGTGAGCTCCTCCTCCGTGCGGAAGCGGATGGCGCGCGTGATGTCGGCGAGCGGACCGCCTATCTTCGGAAAGTTCTCGAAGCCGAGCATCTCCATGCACTTCCCGATGAGGAGTCCCCCCTTGAGGCTCTGCGCCACCACGTGCGGCGACAGAAAGAGCCCTTGGTAGAAGAGCTGGTATCCATAGGCGTACGAGCCGATCTCCCCGCCCACGGAGGGCGCGGTGAGGCGGTATTCGCACGCCTTTACCGCCTCCCTCTTCCCCGCGATGTAGCCGCCCGTCGGCGCAAGCCCGCCCCCGGGATTCTTGATGAGGGACCCTGCGATGAGGTCGATGCCCGCCTCGGTGGGTTCGCGCTCCTCCACAAATTCGCCGTAACAATTGTCGGCGAACACACAGCCGCAAAAGCCCGCGTCCCGCACGAGCTTCGCCGCCGCGCCCAACTCGGACACCGTGAAGGCGTCCCGAAGCTCGTAGCCGCGCGAGCGTTGGAGATAGACCATCGCATATTTGCGCCCTTTGAGCGCGGCGCGCACGGCGGGCGCGTCGATCTTGCCGCGGGAGTCGAGCTCCACGACGTCGAAGCGGACGCCGAAGTCGGCGAGCGAGCCGTTCCCCTCTCCCCACACCACGCCGCGGAGGGTATCGTACGGCGTGCCCGTGATGCACAAAACAGCGTCCCCGGGGCGAAGGATGCCGAAGAGCGCGACCGTGATCGCGTGCGTCCCCGAGAGAAGCGCGGGCGAGACGATGGCGCTCTCCGCGCCGAAGGCGCGCGCGTACAGCCGACCGAGCGTCTCGCGCCCCTCGTCCCCATAGCCGTAGCCCGTGCTGGGCAAGAAGTGGCGGAGCGCCACGCGCTCCTCCCTGAACGCGTCGAGCACCTTCTTCTGGTTGAAGAGCGCGCGCGAATCGATCTCGCGGAACTGCGCCGAGAGGCTCTCCTCCGCCTGCGCGATGAGCGTTTCAGCCGTCATATCTTTGCAATACCTCCTTCGCCGCGTCCTCGGGCGGCATGGGCGGCAGCCACTGCAAATTCTGCATCCTGCGGAAAAAGGTGAGCTGACGCTTCGCATAATTGCGCGTATTTTTCTCTATTATGTCTGACATAGTACTTAAATTATCGCCATTTTTCAAACATTCGACCACCTCTTTGTAGCCGATGCCCTGCATACATTGCGCCGTCTCGGGGACGCCGCCGCGAAGCAGCCCCTCCACTTCCCCGACGAGTCCGCTCCGCATCATCTGCGCCGTCCTCAGACGGATGCGCGCATACAGCTCCTCCCGCGGGTAATCGAAGGCGACGGCGAGGAAGGGATAGCGCGGCAAAGGGTCGTCGTGCTGGTCGGACTTGCGCCGCCCCGTGAGCTCGTAGATCTCGAGGGCGCGGACGACGCGCTTGACGTCGTTCGCATGCAACTTTTCGGCGCTTGCGGGATCCACCGCCGCGAGCCGCGCGTGGAGCGCCTCTCTTCCCTCTTCCCGCTCCATCCGCATGTACTTTTCGCGCACCGAGGCGGACGCCGCCGTGTGTCCGAAGGAACTCTTATAGAGCACGGCGTTCATATAAAAGCCCGTCCCGCCGCAGAGAATGGGCGTCTTGCCGCGCGCCAAAATGTCCTCGACCGCCTTCACGGCGAGCCGCTCGTAGTCGCTGACCGAAAACCGTTCCCGCGGGTCCGCCACATCGATGAGGTGGTGCGGCACCCCCTCCTTCTCCTCCTCCGTCGGCTTCGCGGTGCCGATGTCGAGCCCGCGATAGACGAGAAGGGCGTCCGCGGAGACGACCTCCCCGCCGAGCGCCTTGGCAAGTTTTACGGCGAGCGCCGTCTTTCCCGTCGCGGTCGCGCCGCAGACGGCGATGAGCTTTTTCATACGATGCGCTTGAAGAGCTTTTCGAGCTCCGAACGTTTGACGCGGACGGCGACGGGGCGTCCGTGCGGGCATTTCAGCCCCATGTCCCCGTCCATCCGCCGAAGGAGCTCCCGCACTTCCTCCTCGGTGAGCCGTTCGCCCCCTTTCACCGCCGCCTTGCATGCCGCCGAGGCGAACTTGTCTTTCAGAATGTCCGCGAGCCGCACGGCGCGCAAGCTCTCCATGGAGGCGAGCACCTCCGAGAAGAACGCCTCCATGTCCATGCCGACGAGGTCGGCTGGCAATGCGGAGATCTTTACGGAGCGCCCGCCGAACTCCTCCGCTTCGAAGCCGAGCTCCCTTAAAAGGGGAAGTTTTTCCGAGAGGAAGGCGTACTCCTGCGCGTTCAGATCGAGAACATAGGGCAGGAGCATGGGCTGGGACACGACGGAACGCGCGTCGCAAGCGGCGCGCAGACGGTCGTACAGGATGCGCTCGTGCGCCGCATGCTGATCGACGAGATAGGCTTCCTCCCCCCGCTCATAGATGAGATAGGTGCGGAACAGCTCGCCCTTGTATTCGAGGCTGGCGGGGTCCACCCGCTGTTGGGAGCGCGCCCGCTCCTGTTCGAGCAAAAACCGCCTGTTCTCTTCGAACGCGTCCTCCTGCGGCGCGGGCATGGGCGCGGGCGCATTGACCCGCAGGACGAGGGGCTCCTTCTCTTCGTCCGTGAAGCGGCGCGGGACGGAGACTTTCCCCACGACGGGCGGGATGTCGAAATGCAGTTCCTTCTTCGCCTCCTCGAAGCTCATCTCCTCCTTCGGGGCGGGAGCTTCCTCCGCCCTTTCATCCTTGGCGAGATATTCGAGCGCGCGCGAGTTCCCGTCGAGGACGGAGGAGACCACCGAATAGACGGTCCCGTAGATCACTTGGTTGTCGGCAAAGCGCACGTCCGCCTTGTTGGGGTGCACGTTGACGTCCACGATCTCGGGCGGGAGCTCCAAAAAGAGCACATAGAAGGGATATTGCCGCTTCATGAGATAGCTCGCATAGGCGTTGGAGACCGCCGCGCCCACCGTTTGGTTGACGACATACCTGCCGTTCACGAAGAGGCTCTGATAGGTGCGGTTTGGCTTGGAGAAGTTCCTGTCGCCGATGAACCCGCTCACCCGCACGCCGTGCTTTTCCGCGTCGATCGCATAGCAATTCCCGAGAATGCCCGCGCCGTACACCGCCGCCATCGCCGCGGGCAAGCCGTCGCCGAAGGAGCGGTAGCGCACCTTCCCGTTGACGAGATAGGTGAACGCGACCTCGGGGCGGGAAAGCAGGATGCGAGCGATCATATTGGTGACGTCGCCCTCCTCCTGTCCGTCCGATTTGAGAAATTTCAGACGGGCGGGCGTATTGAAGAAGAGATCTTCCACGCTGACCTGCGTGCCGTTCCCGCCCGCCGCGGGCTCCACCTCGCCGAGCGCGCCGCCCTCCGAGGCGAGCGAATACGCCTCGGCGTCCGCCGTCTTGGAGACGATGCGCATCCGCGATACAGAGGCGATGGAGGCGAGCGCTTCGCCGCGGAACCCGAGCGTGCGCACGCCGAACAGGTCCTCCGCGCGGCTGAGTTTGCTCGTCGCATGCGGGAGATAGGCTTTTTGGAGCTCCCCGCGCGCAATGCCGCACCCGTTGTCGGTGACGCGGACGAGCTTCTTCCCGCCCGCCTCGATCTCCACGGTGATCTCCGTGGCGCCCGCGTCGAGCGCGTTTTCGACGAGCTCTTTTACGACGGAATACGGCCTGTCCACGACCTCCCCCGCCGCGATCTTGTTGTAGACGTCCGCCGTGAGGATATGGATCATTTGAGTTTCTCCTTCCATTCGGATATGAGCGCAAGCGCCTGCATGGGAGTCAGTAAATTGACGTCCAGCCCCTCGAGCTCGGCGCGAAGGTCGAGCCGTTCTTCCCTCGGCTCCTCCTCCCGCGGGGCGCCGAAGCGGCGGGTCTCCGTTTTCTCCAACGTTTTGAGGATGGCTTTGGCGCGCTCGATGACCTCGGCGGGCACGCCCGCGAGCGCCGCGACCTCCACGCCGAAGGAGCGCGAAGCGCCGCCGCGCACGATCTTGCGCAGAAACACGATGGACCCCGCGATCTCGCGCACGTTGATCTTATAGTTCTTCACCCCTTCGAGTTTGCCTTCGAGTTCGGTGAGCTCGTGATAGTGGGTGGCGAAGAGCGTCTTGGCGCGCACCTGCCGCGTGAGCTGTTCGATGACCGCCCACGCGATGGACAGTCCGTCGAAGGTGCTCGTCCCCCTGCCCACCTCGTCGAGGATGAGCAGGCTCTTGGAGGTGGCGTTGCGAAGGATGTTTGCGACCTCCGTCATTTCCACCATGAAGGTGCTCCTGTCGAGGATGAGATTGTCGCTCGCGCCGATGCGCGTGAAGATGCGGTCGGTGAGCGGAATCGCGGCGCGCTTCGCGGGGACGAAACAGCCGACGTGCGCCATCAGGGTGATGAGCGCGATCTGCCGAAGGTAGGTGCTCTTCCCCGCCATATTGGGTCCCGTGATGACCATCGTCCTGTTCTCGTCGCCGTCCAAAATGCAATCGTTCGGCACGAAGCGCTCGCGGGAGAGCGCCTCCACAACGGGATGTCTGCCCTCCTCCACTTCGAGCGCGCCCTCTTCGCGGATGACGGGGCGGCAATACTTGTTCTCCTTCGCGACGGTGGCGAACGCCGTATAGCAATCGAGCGAGGCGACCGCCTCCGCGATCGCGCGGAACACGGGGATGTTGCGCGAGAGCACGTCGAGAATCTCCGCATACAGCTGTTCTTGCAACCGTTGCGCCTCCTCGTCGCTCCCGAGAATCTTGTTTTCGAGTTCTTTGAGCTCCTCGCTCACATACCGCTCGCCCGTCGAGAGAGTCTGCTTCCGCGTATAGGTGTAGGGAACGCGGTCCTTGAAGGAGTTGCTCACCTCGATGTAATAGCCGAATACGCGGTTGTAGCCCACTTTGAGCGTACGGATTCCTGTGCGTTCGCGCTCGCGCGCTTCAAGCTGGGCGAGCAAATTCTTGCTGTCCGACTTGATGCTCCTCAGTTCGTCCAGCCGCGCGTTATAGCCCGCGCGGATATAGTTGCCCTCTTTGAGGGTGCTCGCGCGCGAATCGATCGCCGCATCGAGCAGGGAGCAGATCTCCTTCGTGTCGGCGAGCTCCCGCGCGATCTCCACAAGAAGCGCCGACGAAAAGCCCGTGAGCTGGAATTTGAGGTTGGGCACCACAGCGAGGGAGGCGGAGAGCGCAAGGCAATCGCCCGGTTGGAGATTGCCGTTGGAGATGCGCCCCGCAAGGCGTTCGATGTCGCGCACGCCCGCGAGCGCGTCGGCGATTCCCATGCGCACGACGGTGGCTTGATACAGTTCCTCCACCGCGTCGAGGCGCGCCTCGATCTCGGCGCGCACGCTGAGCGGCGACGTGAGAAAGGAAACGAGCTTCCTCGCGCCCATCCCCGTCTTGGTCTTGTCGAGGAGCCACAGGAGCGAGCCGTACCGCTTCCCCTCCGCATTACGGAGTATCTCCAAATTGCGCACGGCGACGGGGTCGAGTTCGAGCGTCCCCCTCTCGTCGGCGACGCGGAGCGAAGTGATGTTTTTGAGAGAGCGCTTCTGCGTCTCCCGAAGATATTCGAGGAGCGCGCCCGCCGCGATCGCCGCGACGTCCTTCCCGCCGAGTCCCAAGACGTCGGGCGAGGGAACGGAGAACTGATCGCACAGGCTCCTCTCCGCCGCCCCGCGGGTGAACGCCCACGGGACATAGCAGGAAAAGGCGGGCAAGATCTTGCGCGTCACCTCCGCGCTGTCCTTCACTTCGAGGAGGAGCGCGTCGTTGCAGACGATCTCGGCGACGGAGAGGTTGACGAGGTCGCCGAGCAATTTTTCGGCGCTCTCCTCGCTCTTTGCCGCGAACT
>CANPXX010000022.1 GCA_947587085.1 uncultured Clostridia bacterium
GCGGGTGCAGGGGGAGGAGGCGCTTCTGCCGTGCTACCTCTTTTTGGCGCCCGCCGTCCTGTTTGTGGCGCTTCTTTCCGTCCTGCGCGGCTACTTTCAGGGGATGGGGAGGATGGCGCCCACCGCCCTCTCCGAGATCGTGGAACAGCTCTTCAAGGCGGGGCTCGGGCTCCTGTTCGCGTGGCGCTGCCGCGACGACCCGCTCCGCGCCGTGGAGGGGGCGCTTCTCGCCGTCACCCTCTCCGAGGCGGCGGCGCTCCTCTTTTTGTGCGTGGAATACCGTGCGAGCCTGCCGCGGCGCACCCTCCGCGTCGTCCGCCCGGCGGACGGCATCTTCCGCTCCGTCCTCCCCGTGATGGTCTCGGCGGCGCTGTTGCCCCTCTCCCAGACGGCGGACAGCGTCATCGTGGTGCGTCTGCTCGCGCGGCACACCGCGCGCGCCGTCTCCCAATACGGCTTGCTCGCGGGGGGAGCCGCCTCTCTCGTCAACCTCCCCGCCACCGTCTCGTACGGGCTCGCGGCGGTCGCCGTCCCCGCCGTCGCCGCGGGGGAGGGGGAGGAGGGGAGAAGGCGCGCCCTCTCCGTCCTCTTTCTCACCCTCCTCGTCGCGATTCCCTGCGCGGCGGGGCTCTTTCTCTTTGCCCGTCCCGCCGTCCGCATCCTCTATCCCGCCCTCGTCGAAGAGGACGCGGAGACGCTTGTCTCCCTCCTCCGTCTCCTGTCGGTGTCGGCGGCGACGCTCGCGGGCGTGAACACGCTGTCCGCCTGTCTCGCGGGGATGGGGCGGGCGAAGAACGCGGCGTTTGCCATGTTTGTCGCCGTGCTCGTCAAGACGGGTCTGCAATTTGTGCTCGTGAACGCTTCGCTCGCGGTTGGCGGCGCGGCGATCGCCGTCAACGCCTGTTATATGGTTGCTTTTTTCCTCGATTTGTTCTATACTGTAAGAAAAACAGAGGTGGAACATGATCACGGTGATAGGACTTGGCGCAGAGCGCGGCGACGTGACGGAGCGGGCGCTCCTCGCGATGCGGGAGGCGGATGAGGTGATCGTGCGCACGGCGGAGCATCCCTCCGTGCGCAGTCTGGAAGAGGCGGGCATCCCCTATACCTCCCTCGACGGCTTGTACGAGCACAGCCGCAATTACGATACGTTCGCGCGGCGGGCGGCGCGGGAGGTCGCGCATAGGGCGAAGGGGAAGAAGGTGTGCTACTGCGTGGACGGCGGCGCGACGGAGGACGCCGCGGCGCGTCTTATCGCGAACAAGCGGGGGACGCGGGTCATCGAGGGCATCTCCAAGGCGGCGTACTTCGCGGCGCGCGCGGGCGTGTATGGCGCATATACGGCGGTCTCCGCCTTCGAGGCGGCGACCGCCGAGCTCGCCCTTCCCCTCATCGTGTACGATTTGGACGGCGCTCTCGCGGGGGACATCAAACTTCTCCTCGCCGAGCGCTTCGGCGACGAGGCGGAGGCGTGCTACATCGCGGGGGAGCGGCAAAAGCGCATCCCCCTGTACGAGGCGGACCGCCAGAAGGAGTACGGCGCGGGGTGCGCCCTCGTCGTCTACCGCGCCCCGCTCCTCGAACGCAAGCGGTTCGGCTTCGACGACCTCGTCGCCATCTTAAAGCGTCTGCGCGCGCCCGACGGCTGTCCGTGGGACAGGGTGCAGACGCACGAGAGCATCCGCATCAACTGCATCGAGGAGGCGTACGAGCTGGTGGACGCCATCGACCGCGACGACCCCGCGCGCATGTGCGAAGAGGCGGGGGACGTCCTCATGCAGGCGGTCTTTCACGCCCTCATCGAGGAGGCGCGCGGCGGCTTCACGGTGGAGGACATGCTGACGGGCGTCTGCACCAAACTCATCACGCGGCACACCCATGTGTTCGGCAAGGACAGGGCGACCTCCGCCGACGGCGCCCTCTCCGTCTGGGAGAAGAACAAGATGACGGAGAAGCACCAGACCACCTATTCGGACGCCGTCAACGACGTGCCGCAGTGCTTCCCCGCCCTCCTCCGCGCGCAGAAGATCGCAAAGCGCATGGAGAAGGGGGGCTGGGATCCCGCCACCGTAGAGAACTTCGAAAAGAAATTCCGCGAGGAGTACAAGGAGCTCTTGGAAGCGCTCCGTGCGGGGGAGAACGCGAAGATCGCGGAGGAGCTCGGCGACGTGCTCTTCTGCACCGTGGAGCTCGGGCGCGCCGTGGGCGCCGATTGCGAACAGGCGCTCCTCGACACGGTGAAGAAGTGCGCCGCGCGCTACAACGCGTACGAGGCGCTCGTGCGCGCCGACGGCAAGGACGTGCATGCCCTCACCGCGGAGGAACGCGACTTCTATTACGGACGGGCGAAGGATGTTTCACGCGCTTGACGTCGCGGGCATGGTATGCCCGAACAACGTATTCCTCGCACCCATGGCGGGATATACCGACCTGCCCTTCCGCACGCTGTGCGAGGACATGGGCGCGGGTCTCACCTTCACGGAGATGGTGAGCGCCAAGGGCTTGCTGTACGGGAGCGAGGAGACCAAGAAGCTCCTCCTTTTCGGAACGCGCTCGCCCAAGGCGGTGCAGATCTTCGGGGGCGACCCCGACGTGATGCGGGCGGCATGCGAGAACGAGGCGCTCGCGCCCTTCGACCTCATCGACATCAACATGGGCTGTCCCGTTCCCAAGATCGTGAAGAACGGGGAGGGGAGCGCCCTCCTCGGCGACCCCCGCCGCGCGGAGAGAATCGTCGCGGCGTGCGCGGCGAGCGGGAAGCGGGTGTCGGTGAAGATCCGCATCGGCTTTTGCGGGAAGAAGGTGGCGGCGGAGTTCGCGCGCATCGCGGAGGGGGCGGGCGCCTGCCTTCTCACCGTGCACGGCAGGATGCGCGAGGCGTACTATTCGGGCGAGCCGGACTTCGGCGAGATCGCGCGGGCGAAGGCGGCGGTGCGCATCCCCGTCATCGCGAACGGCGGCATCGCATGCGCGGACGACGCGCGCCGCATGTTGGAGCGGACGGGCGCGGACGGCGTGATGATCGGGCGGGCGGCGCTCGCCGATCCGAGGCTGTTCTGCGCGGTCTCGGGGCGGGAAGCGCCCGCGCTCTACCCCCTCTTCGCCCGCCAGCTCGCCGAGACGCGTTCGCTCTACGGCGACCGCTTCTGCACGGTGTTCATGCGCAAGATGGCGGGGCTGTACTTAAAGGGCGGGCGGGACGCCGCGAAGAAGCGTGCACGCCTGTTCACGGCAAAGACCCCCGAGGAGGTGGACGCGCTCGCGAGAGAATATCTCGGCGGGCTCTGACCGCCTTGCCGCGCGGCGGCAAAGAAGGGTGCGCCCCTGCGGAGGGGCGCTTTTTTTTCGCCCTTTTCGCGGCGATTCCCGCGAAAACGGCGAAAAAACATTTTACTTTTCCACTCAGCTATGCTATAATATGCACAATCTCACGCGCGCGTGCGCGTGCGCCTACGCGTACGCACGCCCGCGCGTTAAACCGAAATTTCAGGGAGTTTTGCAATGTCCGAAAAAGTGGAAGCGGCATACGGTGCGGAACAGATACAGGTGCTCGACGGGCTCGAACACATCCGCAAGCGCCCCGGGATGTACATCAGCTCGACCGACGAGAAGGGGCTTCACCATCTCGTGAGCGAGGTCGTGGACAACTCCATCGACGAGGCGCTCGCCGGCTATTGCGACCGCGTGGACGTCACCCTCAACAAGGACGGCTCCTGCACCGTTGTCGATAACGGGCGCGGCATCCCCACCGAGATCCACCCCAAGGAGGGGATCTCCACGGTGGAGGTCGTCTTTACCAAGGTCAACGCGGGCGGCAAGTTCGGCGGCGATTCGGGCTACAAGGTGTCGAGCGGTCTGCACGGCGTGGGCGTGAAGGCGGTGAACGCGCTCTCCGAATGGCTGGAAGTGGAGGTGTCCCAGAACGGGCACGTCTATCGGCAGGCGTACGACCGCGGCGTGTCGCGGCACCCGCTCGCCATCGTGGGCGATACCGACGCGACGGGCACCAAGGTCACCTTCTATCCCGACCGCGAGATCTTCGAGACCATCGTCTTTCAGTACGATGTGCTGAAAGTGCGCCTCAAAGAGCTCGCCTTTCTGAACAAGGGGCTCACCATCACCCTCACCGACCTCCGCAACGAAAAGACGAGGCAGGACCGCTTCTGCTACGAGGGGGGGATCCGCGAGCTCGTCGAGGAGCTCAACAGCGCGCAGACGGTGCTCTTCTCCGAACCCCTCTACTTCGAGGCGCAGGACGGCACGACGGTGTGCGAGATCGCCCTCCAATACAACGACAGCTACAACGAGAACATCTACTCGTACGCAAACAACGTGAATACGGTGGACGGCGGCACCCATGTGGAGGGGTTGAAGCTCGCGCTCACCAAGGTCATCAACGACGCGGGCAGGAAGCTCAACGTGCTCAAAGAGAGCGATAAGCTCACGGGCGAGGACGTGCGCGAGGGCATCACCGCCGTCGTCTCCGTCAAGCTCGAAAACGCGCAGTTCGAATCGCAGACCAAGGATAAGCTCAACAATTCCTTCATCCGCCCCTTCGTCTCCAAGTGCGTTGCGGACCGCCTCGGCACCTATCTCGAAGAGCATCCCTCCGAGGCGCGCGAGCTGGTGCTCCGCTGCATCACGGCGCAGAAGGCGCGCGACGCGGCGCGCTCCGCCCGCGAGCTCACGCGGAGGAAGGGCGTGCTCGAGTCCACCACCCTCCCCGGCAAGCTCGCCGACTGTTCGGACAGGCGCCCCGAGCTGTGCGAGATCTACATCGTCGAGGGCGACAGCGCGGGCGGCACCGCCAAGCAGGGGAGAGACAGGCGCTTTCAGGCGATCCTTCCTCTCCGCGGGAAGATTCTGAACGTGGAAAAGGTGCGCCTCAACCGCGTGCTCGAAAACGCCGAGATCAAGGCGATGATCACCGCCTTCGGGTGCGGCATCCTCGACGATTTCGACGAGAGCAAGCTCCGCTACGACCGCATCATCTCCATGACCGATGCCGACGTGGACGGCGCGCACATCCGCATTCTCCTGCTCACCTTCCTCTTCCGCTACATGCGGCCGCTCATCGAGCACGGGCACGTCTATTCGGCGATGCCGCCGCTCTATAAGGCGAGCGTGAAGGGCAAGGAGGACGTGTACCTCTATTCCGAAGAGGAAAAGACGGCGTACGACGCGCTCAACAACAATAAGGTGGAGTATCAGCGCTACAAGGGGTTGGGCGAAATGAGCACCGAACAGCTCTGGACGACCACGATGGACCCCGCGACGCGCACCCTCATCAAGGTCTCCATGCAGGACGCGATGGAGGCGGACAAGATGTTCTCCGTGCTCATGGGGGAGAGTCCCGCCCTGCGCCGCCGCTTCATCGAGGAGAACGCAACGCTGGTGACCGATCTGGACATCTGACAAGGAAGCGCTCCCCGCGGGGAGGCGCGTTACGGAATAGGACCGGCAGGACAGCCGGGAAGGAGCCGATATGGCAAAACGAGAAACGAGCCCGGAGCTCACCGAAGAATTCAAGCAGACGCTCGCCAAGACCAAGATATTGGACGTGGAGGTGAACGACGAGCTGAAACGCTCCTTCATCGCCTATGCGATGGCGGTGAACAAGTCGCGCGCCATTCCCGACGTGCGCGACGGGTTGAAGCCCGTCCACCGCCGCATCCGGTATGCGATGCACGAGATGGGTCTGTACAACGACAAGGCATACCGCAAGTGCGCCCGCATCGTGGGCGACGTCATGGGCAAGTTCCATCCGCACGGGGACAGCTCGGTGTACGACGCGCTCGTGCGCCTCGCGCAGGACTTCTCCATCAACTTCCCGCTCGTGGACGGGCACGGCAACTTCGGGTCGGTGGACGGCGATCCGCCCGCCGCGATGCGTTACACCGAGGCGCGCCTCACCAAGCTCGCCGCGGAGATGCTCCGCGATCTCGACAAGGAGACGGTGGATTTCTTCCCCAACTTCGACGGCATCGAGATGGAGCCCGCCGTCCTGCCCTCGCGCTTCCCCAACCTGCTCGTGAACGGCTCGGACGGCATCGCCGTAGGGATGGCGACCAACATCCCGCCCCACAACCTCGCCGAAGTCATCGACGGCACCGTCGCCATGATCGATAACCCCGACATCACGGTGGACGAGCTCATGGAATACATCCCCGCGCCCGACTTCCCCACGGGCGGCATCATCATGGGAAGGGGCGGCGTGCGCAAGGCGTACCGCACGGGACAGGGCAACATCGTCATCCGCTCCAAGTGCGAGATCGAGGAACACGGCACGGGCGGGAACGCGCGCAGCCGCATCGTCGTCACCGAGATTCCCTATCAGGTGAACAAGGCGCAACTCATCGAGACCATCGCCAACATGGTCCGCGACAAGCGCCTCGAAGGCATCTCCGACATCCGCGAGGAGAGCGGCAGGGAGGGCATGCGCATCGTCATCGAATGCAAGAAGGACGCCAACGCGCAGGTCGTTTTGAACTCCCTCTATAAGCACACCAACTTGCAGGTCTCGGACGGCATCATCTTGTTGGCGCTCGTCGAGAACGGCACCGAACCCAAATATCTCAACCTGCGGGAGATTCTCTCCTACTACCTCGCCCACCAGCGGGACGTCATCGTGCGCAGGACGCGCTTCGACCTCAACAAGACGGAGGAGCGCGCGCACATCGTGGAGGGGCTGGTGCTCGCCCTCGCGCACATCGACGAGGTCATCCGCATCATCAAGGAATCCAAGGACAAGAACGACGCGGCGGAGAAGCTGATGGCGAGCTTTTTGCTCTCCGACAAGCAGGCGAACGCCATCCTCGAAATGCGCCTCCAACGGCTCACCTCCCTCGAAGTGGAGCGGCTCAAAGAGGAGCTTGCCGCATTGCAGGCGACCATCGCCGACCTCAAAGACATCCTCGCGAACGAGAGCCGCGTGATGGAGATCATCCGCACCGACCTTCTCGCCATCAAGGCGAAGTATCCCTCGGAGCGCAGGACGGAGGTCTCGGTGGACTACGGCGACATCGAGGACGAGGACCTCATCGACGAGGAGGACGTCGTCATCTCCATGACGCACGGCGGCTATGTCAAGCGCCTCCCGCTCGCCGAATACCGCACGCAGAACCGCGGCGGCGTGGGGGTGACGGGGCACCGTCCCAAGGACGACGACTTCGTGGAGCAGATGTTCGTCTGTTCCACCCATCACAATATCCTGCTCTTCTCCAACTTCGGGAAGGTGTATTCCATCAAGGGGTACGAGATTCCCGAGGCGAACAAGACGGCGCGCGGGCGCGCCATCGTCAACATCGTCCAGCTCGGCGCGGGCGAGAAGATCGCCGCCATCCTGCCCGTCTATGAGAACGGGACGGGCTACCTCGTGATGGCGACCAAGGCGGGGCTCGTGAAGAAGACGGCGACGAGCGAATTCGAACACATCATGCGGAGCGGCAAGATCGCCATCAAGATCAACGAGGGCGACGAGCTCATCTCGGTGCAGTTCGCGGGCGGCGAGGACGAGGTGATGATCGCCTCCCGCTTCGGCAAGTGCATCCGCTTCAAGGAGACGGACGTCCGCCCGATGGGACGGGACACGATGGGCGTGCGCGGCATCGCGCTCGCGGAGGGCGACTGCGTCGTGGACATGCTCGTCCTGCGCGAGGGGGCGCAGATACTTACCGTCTCCGAGAACGGGTACGGCAAGCGCTCCTCGCCCGAGGACTACCGCGTGCAGACGCGCGGCGGCAAAGGCATCAAGGCGGGCGTGTTCAACGAAAAGACGGGGCTCCTCGTCAATATGAAGCTGGCGGGCGGGGAGAACGACGTCATGCTCGTGACCTCGGCGGGCATCGTCATCCGCATGCACGCCGACGCCATCTCCGAGATCGGCAGACACACCCGCGGCGTGCGGCTCATGAACGTGCGCGACGGCGTGGTGGCGACGGTCGCCGTCACCGACCGCGACGAGGAGGCAGAGGTCACCGCGCCCGAGGAGACGGCGGCAGACCTCCCGCCCGAAGAGCTCACCGAGCCGGAAGAGTAAAGAAAGGCGCGCCGCAAAGAATGTTGCGGCGCGCCGTCATGAGGCGCCGCCCCTGCCGTTCGGCAGGGGCGGCGCCTTTTTGTTACGTTCCCGAAGGGTCGGCGGGGCGGACGCGCACGCTCCCGCACAGCACTTCCGCATAGGAATAGGAGGTCTTTCCGAGGAAGTTCTTGTCGTTGGGGCGCACGGTGAAGAGGGCGGGATAGACGCCCGAGAGTTCCCCGCGGTAGCGCAAAATTTTGTTCCTTCCGAGATCGACGGTCACGTTCACCTGTTTGCGGAAGCAATCCGCGATGAGTTTTTTGACGCGGTCGATGTCGCTCTTCGGCTTGATCATGGTCAGATTGTTGCCCAAACCGCGCAAAATTATACGCGGCGCTCCGTCCCTCGGCGCGCCCTTTTTTTGGGGGGGGAGCGGAGCGCGGGGCGCAAAAAGGGCAAAGCTCGACTTTTCTCCCGCTTTTTCCTCTCGCATAACGGCGGCGCGGGGCGCATAGGATAGAGGGAAACCAAGAAAAGGGGTGTGACTATGATCAAGACGCAGACGGAGACCTTCCGCGGTTATGGGAAGCGCAAAGAGCTCACGGCGCAGACGGCGGTGGAGTGCCGCTTCGGGCAGGAGGTGGAGACGGTGCTCTGCGTGCACGCGAGCGCGGTGCTCACGGGCGCGGAGGTCGGCAACGGCGAGGTGCGCTATTACGGCAAGGCGCACTTCTCCATCGTGTATGCCGACAACGAGAAGCGGGTATGCCGCTCGGAGAAGGGGGTGGAGTTCTCGGCGCAGTGGAAGGACGACTTCTGCTATCCCGCGCTCACGGCGCGCGTGGCGCTCTCGGTAGAGAACGTCTCGGTGCGGCGGGAGGGGGCGAGCGTCTATGCGACGGCGCTCCTCGGCGCGGACATCTCCCTCTATGGGGAGCAGACCTTCGACTATCTCGCGGGCGG
The DNA here is from genome assembly GCA_947587085.1 of uncultured Clostridia bacterium. Taxonomy (GTDB): domain Bacteria; phylum Bacillota; class Clostridia; order Christensenellales; family Borkfalkiaceae; genus Gallimonas. Next base: position 8,984 of record CANPXX010000022.1, read on the forward strand.
CGATCTCGTTTTGAGGCGGGAGCCCGTCAAGGTGCTCACCGCCCACCTCGTCTCGGGTGCGGCGGAGGCGGACGACGAATTCGAGACGGAGTTCGTGGGCGACATCCTCCAACACGCCGAGACGGTCAACATCACCGAGCTCGTCTGCGAGACGGGCGTCCTTCGCGTCGAAGGGGAGGTGAATTTGGGCGTTCTCGCCCTCAAAGCGGAGCGCTCCCTCGTCTCCTTCGAGCGGCTGGTGCCCTTCCGCCTTGAGATCCCCTGTGAGGAGGCGGCGTACGGTTGCAGTGCGGAGGCGCGCGTCAATGTCCTCAATGTCGCCATCCACGCGGACAGCGACGAGGAGAAGGGCAAGTGCGTGCTCCGCGCCGAGTTCACGCTGGGCGCCGAGGGGTGCGTCTATGAGGAGGTGGCGGTGGACGCCGTGACGGACGCCTTCTCCCCCGTGAGCGAGGCGCATCTCGTCTTTGCGACGGCGGAGAGCGCGGGCGTGGGGGACGTCTCCCGCGTGACCGAGCGCATATCCGGCAAGTGCGCCCTCTCCTCCCCCGTGGACTTTTCGGACGCATTGCAGGCGGTCACCCTCCAGCGTGCCGAGGCGAACCTCGTGCTCGGCGAAGAGCGGCGGGTGGAGGGCGTCGCGATGGCGACTCTCCTCGTGCTCGGCGCGGACGGGACCCACCGCGGCGTGGAGATCAGCCTGCCCTTCTCGGTGCCCGTGGACGCCGCCAACTGCACGGTGAGCGCCCTCGTGTGCGGCATGTCGGCGCGCCAGCGGCAGGAGGGCGAGATCGAGGCGGAGGCGACCCTCAAACTCGTCTTGCAGGAGAAGCGCAAGATCGCGGCGCGCCTTGTGTCCTCGGCGGAGGAGGGGGAGGCGCTTCCCGTCAACGACAGCGCGGTGAGCGTCTATATCCCCCGCGCGGGAGACGGGCTCTGGGAGCTCGCCAAGAGCCTCAAAAAGTCGCCCGAGGAGGTCTCCGCGAGCAATCCCGATATCGAATTCCCCGTGCGCGAGGGACAGCGCGTCATCGTCTACCGCAGAAAAACGCTCACCCGCGGATAAAATCCTCCCCAATCCCTTGCAAAAGGCAAGAGGGCGTGCTATACTCTTTGCAAAGCAAACTTTCTTCGGAAAGTTTCGCAAGGAAGAGAGGTGCGCGATGAAAAAATTGGCATGGATCGCGCTCTCCGCGTTGCTCGCGGCGGGCGCTTTCGCCCTGTTTGCGGGGTGCGGGGAGCAGGAGGTCGGCGAGGAAGAGAGGGCGGAGGTGCTCGCCGCGCTCGAAACCATCGAAGCCCCCGCCTTCGAGGCTTCAATGGACGTTTCCGCCGTCCACAAAACGACGACGAGCCGCGTCATAAACGAAAAGACGCAGTGGTCCGAAACGGACAAAGAGAATGCGTCGCAGACGATGGACCTTACCGCCTATGAGCGGGACGGGCTCATCTTCGGCGATTGCTTTTACGACTTCTCGGACGGAGAGGGCGAGCGGTATGAGATCGCCTTCTTCCGCGGGGAGGACTGCTTTGTCGGCGAAGGCGAATGGGAGGAGGTCGGCGTCAAGGCGGGCAATTTCAAAGCGCTCGTCAAGGCATGCCGCGAGCAAGATCTCCTCAGACGGGGGGAGAACGTCGAACTCGCGGTCGATCATGTGGAAAGCTATGGCGACTTCGGGCTCGCCGCCGCGAGCAAGGTCTACAAGTCGGGGAGCGGCTACCGCGTCGAATACGACGTCATCGACGCGCTTCAAGCCATCTTCGAAAAGCTCGAAGGCGGTGCGGCGTATTACAGGGAGCACCCCGACTGTACGCTCGGCGAGCTGTTCGCCGCATCGGGGGCAGAGGGGCTCGACGAAGTGCTCTCCTATGCCTTGGAGGCGCTCGGGGGAACGCCGTCCGTCCAGGAGCTCTTCGGCGACCCCTATTCCTTCGAGGCGGCGGTGCGCGAAGCCGCAAGCGACCCCGGGAAGTTCCTCATCGAGAATCTGTTCGGCTTCATCGTCGCGGGCAGCAACGAGGGGACCATCGACTTCACCGTCTCCATCCGGCTGGATAAGAAGTATGCGGTCAAGTCGGTCGGGAGCACGCTCGCCGTCTCTTTAAGCTCGCGGTCGTATTGGGGGTATGCCTATGAGGACTACGTCTTGGAGGTATACGATACGCAGATAGAGGTCAAGATGGAGGTAAAGCCGCTCGCGGACGAGCCCGAGCTCACCGACCTAAGCTGGCTGTCCCTGTAAAAAGAGATGCCATAAACGCGCAAGCTCCCCTTGCGCGTTTGCCGTGTAAGGCGTTTTTTTCGCGAAAGGGTTGCCGAACGGCGAAAAGTGTGCTACAATAGCGGCATGAACGTCGTGCGCGTCAACGCCTATGCGAAACTCAATCTCACTCTCGACGTCACGGGGCGGGAGAACGGGTACCACATGCTCGATTCTCTCGTCACCACCGTGGATGTGTACGACCGCATCGTGTTGCGCGCGCGGAAGGATTCTCTCGTCCGCGTGGAGATGAGGGGAGGGACCTTCATCCCGCCCGAAGAGAACAACGCGCTCCGCGCGGGAGAGGCGTTCGTCGCCTCGTTCGGCGTGCGGGGCGCAGACATAACCGTGTACAAGAATATCCCCGTCGGCGCGGGCATGGGCGGGTCCTCCGCGGACGCGGCGGGCGTCATCGCGGGCATGGCGAAGCTGTACGGCATTGCGGACATGGCTGCCATCAAAGGGCTTGCCGATACGCTCGGGAGCGACACGGGGTACCTCGTCACGGGGGGCGGGGCACGGCTGAGGGGGCGCGGCGAACGCGTGGAGCCCCTTTCCCTTCCCGCGATGAATTTTCTGGTGCTCTGCCCGCGGACGGGCGTCTCCTCGGCGGAATGCTTCCGCGCTTTCGATACGCTCGGGCTGAAGGGCGGTTCCCGCACGGAGGAGGCGGCGCGTCTCATCCTTGCGGGCGAGCTCGAATGGGCGGCGAAGCTGTTCGGGAACGATCTCTATGCGGCGGCGCGGACGCTCTCTCCCGCCGTGGAGGAGGCTCTTCTCGAAGCGAAGAGCTTTTCCCCGCTCGGCGCGGGGATGACGGGCTCGGGCAGCGCGGCGTTCGCCCTCTTCGAGACGGCGGAGCTGTGCGCATGGGCGGCGAGCCGCTACCGCGGCAACTGCCGCGCGCTGTGCGTGCGGAGCGTGGAGCCCGCAAAGAGACGATCGATCGGAAATCCCTTCGCGCTCTCGGAAGAGGAAGGGTAAAGGAGAAGGATGGAAGAACGGATGATCAAGCGCGACGAATCGCGCGAGGTGAAACTGACGGAGCGGGGCGGCGAGACGGACGCGGTGGACGCGCTCGCGCCCGAAGAGACGGTGCGGGAGGAGCCCGCGGAGGAGGCGGTGGTCTCCCTCCCCGACGACTACGACGAGGACCTCGTCGGACTCACGCCGACACAGCTCAAAGAGGAGCTCGAGCGGCGCGAGCGGGCGAAGAAGGCGGCGGATGCGGAGTATGCCCGTCTGCTCTCGGAGGGCGAGGCGCGCCTTGGCGAGGGCGATTACAGGGGCGCCGAGGCGTTCTTCTTACAGGCGTCCGTCTACCGCGACGATCCCCGCGCCGAGGAGGGCGTCTGGGCGGCGCGCACCGAGAATTACACAAGCAGCGCGTGCTTCTTCCAAAAGGGCGTCGCACAGAAGTTCGCGGAGGCGTCCGAGGGGGCGAGAGAGAGCCTTCTCGGCAGGATGCGGGAGAGCTTAAAGGAAGAGCTCGCGGAATGCGAACGGGAGGCGGAGCCCATCCGCGCCCGCGTGGAGGAGGGGATGCAGTCCCGCCGCGGCGCCTTCCGCGCCAACAGGCGGTACTATCTTGTGCGCTTTCTCGCGGTACTCGGCTGTCTCGCGGCGTTTGCCGTCGGATGCGGCGTGAGCGCCTTCTTCATCCCCCGCACCCTCTCGTCGGCGCCCGTCGTCTTGGCGGCGGTGTTCGGCGGACTCTCCTTCGCCGTGCTGTGCGTGCTCGTGTACTTCTCGCGCAAGCTCTATGTCGCCGTCAGACTGTGCTCCGACAACGAGAAGCTGTCCTCCACGGAGGAGGGGACGCGGCTGAAAGAGCTCGACGCGCGCGCCTCGGCGCTCCGCACCGTGCTCGGGGACGCATGAAAAGGTGCAAAAATCGCGCGAAAACGATAAAAAGTTTCAAAAAAGGTATTTACTTGTCATGAATTTCGGTGTATAATACGAGAAGGGAAAGGGCGGGAAAACCGCACGGGGATAAGGAGGAACAAATGGAACTCATTCATACAAGCGCCGGGAAGAAACTGTACCGCGACGGCGACCGTCTTATCAAGATGTTCGACGAGAGCTATTCGAAGAGCGGCATCCTGAACGAGGCGCTCAACCAGGCGCGCGTCGAGGAGACGTCGCTCCACATTCCGAAGGTGCTCGGCGTATCCGTCATCGATGGGCGGTGGTCGCTTATCTGGGAGTATATCGAAGGTGAGACGCTCGAGGAACTGATGGCGAAGAATCCGGACAAGCAGGATGAGTATCTCGACTTCTTCGTGGACTTGCAGATCCGCATGAGCAAGGAAAAGGTGCCCCTCCTCGGGCACTTGCGCGATAAGATGCACGCGAAGATCTCGGCGAGCGCCTTCCCCGCAACGGTGCGGTACGACCTGCACGTGCGGCTCGATAGCCTGCCCCGCCACAAGAAGCTGTGCCACGGCGACTTCCAGCCCAGCAACGTCATCCTCACGAAGGACGGAACGCCGTATATCATCGATTGGTCGCACGCCACGCAGGGCAACGGCTCGGCGGACGCCGCGCGCACCTATCTCATCCTCCGCTTGCAGAAGAAAGACGAGCTCGCGGAAAAATATCTTCGCCTGTTCTGCAACAAGACGGATACCGCCATCCAATATGTGCAGCGCATCCTGCCCATCGTCGCCGCGTCGCAGTCGGTGAAGAAGAGACCGGAGGAGCAGGAATTCCTCGGCAAGTGGGTCAACGTCTGCGATTGGCAGTGAACCGACCCGCGGAAACATTCAAAACCGAACGAAAAAGGGGGCACGCCGCGGCGCGCCCCCTTTCCATATTCTATATTCTATTATTCGGATAATTTTCGGTCAGACCGCGGGGCGCGCTTTGCGCCTGTCCCGCTCTTGACTTTTCGCCGAAAGGGCGGTATAATAGCGTCATGAATGTGTATTTGGACTATGCCGCGACGGCGCCCCTCTTGCCCGAGGTGCTCGACGCGATGTTGCCCGTCCTCAAAGAGACGTTCGGCAATCCCGATTCTCTCCATGCCTACGGGCGGCGGGCGGCGGCGTGCGTGACCGCCGCGCGGGACGAGGTCGCCTCTCTCCTCGGCGTGCACCCCAACGAGGTGTATTTTACCTCGGGCGGGACGGAAGCGGACAATTGGGCGATGCGCCGCATGGGGAAGGGGAAGGCGGTCTGTTCCGCGGTGGAACACGCCGCCGTCCTCGAAGCGGCGAAGGAGCGCGAATCCGTGTCTTGCCCCGTCGGACAGAACGGCGTCGTCCGCCTCGGCGAGCTCGGACGGCTCGCGGAGGGAGCGGGGCTGGTCGCGGTGATGGCGGTCAACAACGAGACGGGATGCGTCCAGCCCGTTCGGGAGATCGCCGATCTCGCGCACGCGTGCGGCGCCCTCTTCTTCTGCGACTGCGTGCAGGCGGCTTGCACGCAGGACCTTAGAGCGATCGCGGCTTGCGCCGACGGGCTCTCCCTCTCCGCGCATAAAATGGGCGGACCCAAGGGCGCGGGCGTGCTCGTCGTCAAGAGGGGGGTCCCCCTCCGTCCTCTCCTTTTTGGAGGGGAGCAGGAGCGCGGACTTCGGGCGGGCACCGTGAACGCGGCGGGAGCGGTCGGACTCGCCTGTGCGCTCTCCCGTGCGGTCGCGCGGCGGGAATGGTTCTGCGCGCATACGGCGGCACTGCGCGAGCGCTTCGAACAGCGCATCTTGTGCGGGGCGGGCGACAGGGTCCGCATCGACGGCGAGCGCCGCGCGCCCAATATCAGCCATATCACCTTCGCGCAGGGCGGGGAATACCTGCTCTCCGCGCTCGATCTGAAAGGCGTCGCCGCCTCGGGCGGGGCGGCGTGTTCGGCGCATGCGGCGCTTCCCTCGCACGTCTTGCGCGCCATGGGCAGGAGCGAGGAGGAGGCGCGGCGGGGGGTGCGCTTCTCCTTCGGCGCGGAGACGACGGAAGAGGAGGCGGACTTCGCCGCCTCCGCCGTGTTGGAGTGCATCTCCGGATAGAATAGGGCGGCTCCTCAACGGGCCGCCCCTTCGCTTTCTTTCGCCTTGCGCCGCCGAAGGAGGAGCAAGAGAACGATTCCGATCGCGGCAACGGCGGCGATGGCGCACATCGGCACCGTGAGAGCGACATTCCAGCCGTATCCTACGGAGGGGATGCGGAGCAACGCGGTACAGAGGAAAACGACTGCCGCGAGACAGAGGGAGGGAATGGGCAAGTGCCCGCTCTCTTTTTTCTTTGGATAGGGTATGGGCGGCGGAGCGGGGACGGGGTCGAGGAGTTCGAGCGAACTTCGTTTCGCTTCGGCGGTGCTGATCCGATAGATGGAGCCCACACAGCAGAGGATGACGATATTTGCAACGGGGAAGAGGAAAGCGGAGAGCGAAGCTCCGCTTTGGAAGGCATCGGCGATCGCTGTGAGCGCGGAGGAAAAGACATACGAGACCACGCTGTATAGCGGAACGGATGTCAAGACCCCGCAGATGACGATGTGGACGGCGGCGCGGACGGCGGAGGCGAGGCGGCGGAACCGTTCGGCTCGCAGAGTCGCGCGTCGGTCTATCCGAACGAGTATGATACAGGCGATGAACGCGCACAGCCCGAGCGCCATACCGACATAGGAACCGATGGCGGGCAGAAAGCCGAGCGTATAGCGAAGAGCGCCCGACCCGCCCGAGGCGTTGCAGAGGAAGGGAAACAGCACATAGGGAACAAAGTCCCATGCGAGCATCGCGACAAGCGCATGGGGGACGGTCGGTTTCTTTTGCATAAAACGGACGATCGCGAGAAGCAAACACACGATCGTCGCGATTCCGCACTCCGCGGCGCAGAACGCGGCAACGAAGTCGCGTAATATGGCGGAGAAACCGAGGATGGATTCGACGTCGCCCTCCAGAATGTTGTCGGTGCGCGCCTCAACGGAATGGATTCGGGCGGACAGAAAGGGGAGAAGCCCGATCGGCTCCCCCCGCTCCGCATGGGAGCCGAGGATGGTGACGGGTTGTACAAAGGAAGCGAACATGCAGACGGCGAGCACCGCGGCGCCGATGAGCGCAACGAGCGATACGATGAAGGCGTTTTGCGTTTGGCGGGAGCGCTTGCGCGGATTCCCGTAGCGCGCCTGCAATTCTTCATAGGTCAAGGGCGTTTGATTCTCTTCCATATCTACCCTCCGATCTCGGGCAGCTCCAGCGATGTCGTTCCGAAGCGGTCGAACGTCTGTACGGTGGAGAGCGAAATGACATTCCCCTCTTCGTCAAAGGCGAGGATGGATACGGAGATCTTGGAAAATCTTCCCTGCGTAACTTCAAATTCGGCTTCCGCGTAAAACCGATATCGGTCCCATGCGATCTCGAAGTCGTCCACATCATCCTGCGTCGCCCCCTGCGACCGCAAAACGGACATCACGTATGCCTTGTAGTTTTCGTTCGTCAAGCGGAAGCCGTTCTTCGTTTTGACGAGAAAGGCGGGATCCATAGGGACCGCATACATGAGCCCCGAAAATTCTTCTATGTCGGAGAACGAACTGAGCGAATAGGTATTTCCGCCCTTGTAGAGCACGATCGTTTGACCGAAGTCCTCGTAGCGGATGAATTCTCCCGTATCGTTATCCATTACGATATACCGCAATCTGTCCCCATCCGCGTACATATACAGCTCCATGCCGAATGGACCGGGCATTTTTTGTCCGAGATATCCTCTGTCGTCCGCAAACCGAACGGTTTGATAGTACATGACGTCGAGGGAAAACATGCGTATCCCGAAGGTCGTTTCCACGGTACAGTTGCGGTAGGCGGGATTTTGTGTGACCGACTCGAAGTATTTGGTCGTCACGCGCTCCCCTGTCTGAGGCAGGGGAGCGAAGTAGCGGTAGCGCTCATCCGTTTTTACGAGATAGACGTTCGCCGTTTGTTCTCTTTGCGTTACGCCGTCGAGATAGGTCACACTGCCGCGCTCCGCCTCCTCGATCGTACGGCTCTCATCGGGGAAGAGATTCTCGATCTCCTCCGCAGACAGCTTTTTCGCGGCGCGATAGGAGCGGAAGCGCGTCGAACTCTCCGCCCCGCAGAGCTGTTCGTCCACGAAGGCGACCACCGCACTCTCTTTTGCCGAATAGGTTGTTTCGGAGAGATAGCCCCCGAAGGTCTCGCTGAAAGAATGCGCGCCGCACCCTCCGAGCGGAAGCAGGAGAAGAAATACGATCGCCGCGACGATCGCAGCGGTAAGCCGTCTCATGTTCTCACCGCGAAGAGGGCGAGCTTGGAAAACAGCATCTGTCCGTTGACGGCAAGCGTACTGCTCTTTGCATGCGCGATGTCTGCGACCCACCAGATGAAGGAGACCGCCATCGAAATGAGCGAGAAGAACCAGAGGTTGGGGATGAGACTGATCGGTGCGCAGAATAGCGATACGATAAAGATGACGACAATCTTGATGATTCCGCCCTTGATGTCTCCGACATAAAATCTCCCCCCCGAGAGGCCCCCGAGAAAGATACTGAGCAGCAGTGTTGTCGTGGGATTCTTGAACGATACCGACAGCAGCGGCTCGAAGGATTCGTCGGATGACGCTTCCAAGCGCTTCGTTAGCTCGGGGGTGAGAGAAGGGTCGATCAGGTTGCGGTACTTCTCTCGCAGAAATGTGACTTTTGCAGCATCCATGTTTTTCTCCTTTGGAACGTTTTGTTCTTTAAGTATATAGAACAATTTGTTCCATGTCAAGTATTTTCCGCAAAATTTTCTCAATAATATAGGCATGAATCATTTTTCGGAACGATTGAAAGAAATACGAATGGAAAACGGTCTTTCGAGGAAGCAACTTGCAGAGATGTGCGGCACGTGCGTGCGCAATCTGTCCTATTGGGAGCTCGGACAGCGGGAATGCGACTTCAACATGCTGATAAAGCTCGCCAACGCGCTCGATGTCACGGTGGACTATCTCATCGGGCGCACCGACTTCTGACGATTTTCGCGGCGAAAAAATTCGCCTTCATTCTATGTTTTTCCCTCGCCGTCGCGTGCATTCGACGGCGATTTTTTCTTCTAAACGATCTCGGCGGCGCATACATTATGATAGCTCGCCAAAAGAGCGGGCAAATCCGCAAAGCGAAACGAGGTGTCGTATGAATGAAGAACTCAGTTATGCCGAAATGCTGGAGATCCCCGTGGAGACGGTGACGGTCAAGAAGAAGGAAAAGCGCAGAAGGGCGCAATCCGACGACCTCGGCGACCGTCTCGTGGAGCAGGTGAACGACCGCATGGAGACGTCCGATCCCGCCTATGCCGAGAGCCGCACCATCGAGCGGCAGGCGAAGCCGCGCGCCGACAAGAAGTATCGGCGCATCATCGTGGGGGAATTCATCGCGGTGTGCGCGCTCTGCGCCGTCATTTTCCTCACCAACCTCTTCCTCGCAGACAGCGCCATCAACACCTTCGTGCGCGGGCTGTTCCGCGGGAATGCGTCCACGGCGGATACCCGCACGCACGCCGACTTTCAGCTCTCGCCCGTCGTCAACGAATATGTGGACGCCGACGTCGCCGTCTCCTCGACGGGAGTGGTGACCTTCACGGCGGCGTGCTCCGTCTATGCGCCCTGCGCGGGCACGGTGAAGAGCGTGACGGGCAACGCCGAGACGGGCTATTCGATGGAGATCAAGCACTCGGATACCTTCTCCACGCTCATGAGCGGGCTGGACGAAGTGTACGTCACGGTGGGGGAGACGGTGCGCACCAACATTCCCATCGCCCGTACCGACGGGGAAGGGGCGGTCCGCGTGATGTTCTATGAGGGAGACGTTCTTCTCTCCAACGTGAGCGCCGAGAACGGGCTCTCGTGGAGTTGAACGCGAAGCTCCGCATCCACCCGCTCTTTCTGGCGGCGGGCGTGCTGTCGGCGATGACGGGGGGACTTCTCCTCTTCCTCGCCGCGGCACTCGCCGCGCTCGAACACGAATGCGCCCACGCGTATGCGGCGCGCCGATACGGCTATTCCCTCGATACGATCGTCCTCATGCCCTACGGCGCGGTCGTCTCGGGGGATATTTCGGGAATCGGGCGAAGGCAGGAGCTCGCGGTGCTCGCCGCGGGTCCGCTCGCGAACGCCGCCACGGGCGTATTCTTCGTGGCGCTGTGGTGGACCTTCCCCGAGACCTATCCCTATACCGAGCTCGCGGCGGCGGTGTCCTTCTCCCTCTTCTTCGTCAACCTGCTCCCCGCCTATCCGCTGGACGGCGGCAGGATGGTCCGCCTCTTGTTGGAGCCCATCGGGCGGAAGCGGGCGCGCGTCGTGAGCGTCGTACTCACCCTCCTCGTCGCGGCGGGGGTGCTTGGATATTTCGTGTATACCTGTTTCTCCGCGCCCGCGTTCACGGCGCTCGCTTTTGCGGTGTTCGTCGCGGCGGGGGCGTTCGGCGGCGGCAGTTACGGGCGGATCTCCTTCTCCCGCGGACGCTCCTTTGCGCACGGCGTGGAGGAGCGGCGCGTGGCGCTCTCCGCCGACTGCCCTCTGAAAAGCGCGCTCCGCTTTTTGAGAGAGGACAGATACCTCACCCTCCTCCTCTTCGACGGGGAGACCTTTTTGGGCGAACTCTCTGAGGAGGAGCTCCTCGCGGCGTTCGGCGCGGGCGCATACGGGGAGCCTCTGCGCCGCTTTCTGCCCGCGCTCTGAAAACGCTTGCCTTTCCCCCGTTTGCGTGGTACAATAGAAAAGACCCCGCGCCATACGGCGGGGCAAGGGTGCGTCTTATGAAGAAGGAATGGTTTTTCGACCGCATGTGCGGCGAACAGTTCGTCGTCTATGCAGAGGACGGGAAGATCGTGGAGGTCGCGACGGAGAGCGACAGACCGGGCGACGCCGTCGGCAATATCTACAAAGGCAGGGTCGCCAACGTGGTGGCGGGCATGCAGGCGGCGTTCATCGCATGCGGGATGGAGCGGAATTGTTACCTCCCGCTCGACGAAGGCGCGGCGGTGTTCTCCACCTACGACGGCGCGGTCGTCCGCGAGCGGCTCTCCCTCAAAGAGGGGGACGAGATCTTAGTCCAGCTCGTGAAGCCCGCGCGGGGGAACAAGGGCGCCAAAGTCACCTGCGATCTCTCCTTCGTGGGGAAGAATCTCATCTTTTTGCCCAAGACGGATTTCCTCGGCATCTCGCGCAAGATCGTGAACGAGACGTCGCGCGCGGCGCTTCTTAGCGAGGCGGACAAACTGCGCGAGGCGGGGCAGGGGTTCATCGTGCGGACCGCAGCGGAGGGGGCGACCAAGCGCCACCTCAAAACGGAGAGCGAATATCTCAAACGCATCTACCGCTCAGTGTTGGAGCTCGCCGCGGGGGCGCCCGTCGGGACCGTCGTATACCGCGAATATTCGCTGCCCGTCAAGGTGATGCGGGATTCGCTCGGCGGCGTCAATAAGATCTATGTGGGGGACGAAAAGCTGTACGAGCGCGTCCTCGCCCTCGCGCGGATGCGGGGAGACCTCGGCGAGAAGAAGGTGGTGCGGTTCAGCTCGGAGACGGAGACGATGTTCGCGCACTTCGGGCTCTCCGAACAGCTCTACTCCCTCGTGAGCCACCGCGCGGAGCTCTCCAACGGGGGCTACCTCGTCATCGACCGCACCGAGGCAATGACGGTCATCGACGTCAACACGGGGCGCTACACGGGCGAGAGCGACCTCGAAAGCACGGTGTTCGAGACCAACCTCATCGCCGCGAAGGAGATCGCGCGGCAGGTCCGCCTGCGGAACATCGGGGGCATCGTCGCCGTGGACTTCATCGACATGGCGGAGGAGGAGCACCGTGCCGCCGTGGACAGGGCGCTCGCCGAGGCGCTCGAAAGCGACCGCGCGCGCAGCAGGGTGCTCCCCATGAGCGAGCTGTGCGTCTCCCTCTTCACGCGCAAGCGCACCATGCACGAGATCTCGTCCGTTCTCTTGCAACCATGCCCGCATTGCACGCGGCAAGGGTATGTCTATTCGGACATGCTCATGGCGACGCGCGTCCGCAACGAGATCATGGCGCACTTCGCGGAGGGATACCGCTCCGTCATCATCGAGCTCAACCGCTCCGTCATGCGCGCCATTCTGGAGCACGGGTACCTCTCCGAGGACGTGAACGGACGGTGGCGGGGGAAGCGGGTGTACATGATCCCGCACTCCTCCTACCGCGAGGACACCCTCTCCGTCCGCGGCGACAACGCGGCGGTGCTCGACCTTCCCGACGAGGCGCAGCTTTTGTATTGACGAAGGCATGAAAGAGACAAAAAAGAGCGAGACCAGCGCCAAAAGGCGCGGGTCTCGCTCTTGGAAAGGTCGGGTGCGAAATCCCTCAGCCGATGAGTTTTTTCCACCTCGCCTCGAACTCCTCCTCCTTCCGGAGCAGTTCTTCGGCGAGCTCGCGGACGGCGTCGTCGCACGCCTCGCTCATCTCGTTGAGGGAGGTCCTGAGGGCGGTCACACCCATCACCGTCCCCTGTACCATCATCTCCGCGATGTGCGCGCGGGAATCGTCCTTCATCGTATTCATCTTGATGCCGCTCCACATCATCGCCTTTTTGAGGGGATTGGGATTTTTGAGTTCCACGCCGCGGTCCTTGGCGAGGATCGCCGCCCGTCCCCCGATGTGCTCGTACTCCTCGTGCTCCCGCAGGAGCTCCTCCTTGATCTCCGCGTCGTCCGTCTCGGGCAGGATGTCCGAAATGGATTGAAGCGCATATTGGCAGTTGCGGTGAATCTCCGCCAAGACCTCCTCGCTCTTTTTGATATCCATGCTTTCTCCTTTCTTGCAGTTTGAGAAAAAATGCGGATTCTATGCGAAAAGGCGGCAAAAGCGCTTGACTTTTTCGTTGAGGTATGGTAGATTCATCTCCGAGCCGCTAAAGACGGGCACACAAGCACACCTGAAACAGAGGGTCGCCTAAGCTGCTTTGCGAGACCGGGAAGAGGAGGTAAATCATGTACGCAATCATCGAGAACGGCGGAAAACAGTACAAAGTTTCCGAGGGCGACACCGTCAAGGTCGAAAAGTTAAAGGCGGAAGTCGGCGAGGAAGTCACGTTTGACGTCGTGATGGTCGCGGACGGCGACGTCGTCAAGGTGGGCGAGGAAGCCAAGTCCGCGAAGGTGACAGCCAAGGTGGAAGCGCAGGATAAGTTCCGCAAGATCGTCGTGTTCAAGTACAAGGCGAAGAAGAACGAGCGCAAGAAGCAAGGGCATCGCCAGCCGTTCACAGCCGTCAAGATCGAGAAGATCACCGTCTAAGGGGGGCATAGGCTCCGAACTATCGAGAAAAAGGAGAACCATTATGATTTTTATCGGATTATTCGCGCATAAAAAGGGTACAGGCTCCTCCCACAACGGCAGAGACAGCGAGGCGAAGCGCCTCGGGGTCAAGCGTCAGGATGGGCAGGAGGTGCTCGCGGGCAGCATCTTGGTGCGCCAGCGCGGGACGAAGATCCACCCCGGCAACAACGTCGGCATCGGCGGAGACGACACGCTCTTCGCCCTCAAAGACGGCGTGGTGAAGTTCGAGCGCAAGGGGAAGGATAAAAAGCAGGTCAGCGTCTATTGATCGGGCGCCGAAACGCTTGGAAACGACGGGGACCGTCCGGACATCGGACGGTCCTTTACGTCTTTTTGGGAACTTCCCCCGAGAGACATAAGGCGCGCGGACGGGCGATTTCGTTGCGGCGGGAAATATCCCCGCGCAAAAAACAAAATATTTTTCAAATGACGGAAAAATCGCTTGCAATCTTTTTCCGAATGTGTTATATTTATCAAGCAGTTCGGAAGTTTAGCTCAGCTGGGAGAGCATCTGCCTTACAAGCAGAGGGTCATAGGTTCGAGCCCTATAACTTCCACCAA